>NZ_JBMNPQ010000066.1:0-8072 GCF_050943655.1 Peptoniphilus sp.
TTCTTACGATGTCAATTTTTCGGATATAGGATATGTGCCACAAATTGATGCGTCAACTAACTTGCAGTTTCCAATAACTGTATTTGAACTTGTGTCCTTGGCACTTTTTTCAAAGGACAAGAGAGGCTTTAATCGAATAAATAAGGCCGACAGAGACAAAGTCATGCAGGCACTTCAAATTGTAAAAATGCAAGATTATTCAAAAAATTTATATTCTGAACTTTCAGGTGGGCAAAGACAGAGAGTCTTAATAGCAAAGACTTTGGTTTCAACTCCAAAGTTTTTGGTTCTCGATGAACCTATGACAGGAATAGATAAAGAGTCGAGACAGTCTCTTTTAAAGCTTCTTGAGCATATAAACAAAAGTCACAATATTACAATTCTTATGATTACACACGATCTAGCAGAAGTTAGAGAAAATGTGACTAAGATATACACAGTAGCAGATCATAAAATAAGGGAAGTGAATTCATGAGCATTTTTGCCTACTCTTACATGGTTAAAGCCTTAATTGTGGGAATTGCCATTTCTATAATAATTCCTTTTATGGGAGTTGTAGTTGTAAATAAAAAAATATCTATAATTGGAGATGCACTTTCCCATGTGTCTTTGGCAGGGGTTATGCTTGGACTTATCACTTCAACTTCGCCAATTCTTGGTGCAATAATTTTGTGTATAGTCGCCTCACTTTTTCTCGAATTTATTAGGACAAAATTTCCAGGATATCAAGAAATTTCAACGGCAATTGTGATGAGTACGGGGATTGGACTTGCTTCAATCTTGTCTGGATTTGTAAAAAAATCTGCAAATTTTGAATCATTTTTATTTGGCTCAATAATTGCGATTCCAGATTTTGATTTTTATTTAATTTTGGCAGTCGCTTTAATTGTATTCGTCGTTTTTATTTATTTTTTTAAAGATCTTATGTATATATCTTTTGACGAATCATCTGCAAGGCTTGCTGGAATAAATGTCGATAGAATTAATTTAATCTTTATGATTTTAATCGCCATAACAATTTCTGTATCTGCAAGAACAGTTGGTATATTAATTATTTCTTCACTCATGGTAATACCAGTTGCCTGTGCAATGCAGTTTAAAGTTGGCTATGTTAAGACGACCATTCTTTCATCGATTTTTGGAATAATTTTTACAATATTGGGACTCGTCTTGTCTTTTTATTTTGGACTAAAACCAGGCGGAACTATTGTATTAATAGGAGTCTTATTTTTAATAATACTTTTGATAAAAAATAAATAGATGGATTTAAGAAAACCTTGGATGATGTCCAAGGTTTTTTGACGCGTAATTTAAAATTTTTATTTAGAAGTATTAATTATTTTATTGCCAATCTTTACACACATCGATCCACTCTTTAAAATTAGAATACTTTTCAAGCTCTGGTATCGTAAGTTCTATTGCGCTGTTGCTACTTCCACAAGCAGGAAATACAGTTTCAAATCTTTTTAGAGACTCGTCAAGATATACTGTGACATCACTTTTTATGGCAAAGGGGCAAACTCCGCCTATGTCGTGACCGATTAAGCTTTCGACTTCTGAAGATTTTATCATCTTTGCCTTAGTTTTAAAAAATGCTTTAAACTTTTTATTGTCAATCTTTGCATCTCCTGCTGTTACAATAAGTATTGGTTTGTCATTTACTATAAAGGAAAGACTCTTTGCAATTCTTTTTGGCTCGCAACCTGCTGCCTGTGCCGCAAGAGTAACTGTGGCACTTGACTTATCAAATTCCATAATTCTATCGTCTATACCATATTCTTTAAAATATTCTTTTACTTTATCAATTGCCATAATATCTCCTCTTATTAAAAATTATATTACTGTGATTTAAGTTTGTAATTTATAAAAAACAAAATTAATATATTTAAATCCTATCACACATTAGTAAGTTAAACAAATATTAAGACCAATAAATAGTGAATTATATGCATCTTTAGGGTAAAATGATAACTAAGAGGTTAAATGAATGGTGATAATATGAAGAAGACAAATGCAGTTAGAATTTTAGACAGTAATGACATAAAATATGAATTAATTGAATATTCTACGAAAGATGGAATTGGTGGAATGGATGTTGCAACAAAGCTTATGGAAGATCCAAAAAAAGTTTTTAAAACTCTTGTTACTGAGTCAAAAGAGGGAGAAAACTTTGTATTCGTTGTTCCAGTTAATTCTGAACTCGATTTAAAAAAGGCAGCGAATCATTCAGGCTCTAAAAAGATAGAGATGATACCACAAAAAAAGTTATTGCCCCTAACTGGGTACATACACGGAGGTTGCTCTCCTGTTGGTATGAAAAAAGAGTTCAAAACTTTTATAGATGAAACAGCTAAAGACAAAGATTTTATTTATTTGAGCGCAGGCAAAGTTGGTTTGCAGATGAAAATAAGTCCAATGGACTTAAAAAAGATTATTGATATAGATTTTGTTGATATCGCAAAGGAGTAATTATGTATAGAGAGATTTACGATAGGTGGCTTAGTTATCCAAGCTTAAATGACGACTTAAAAAAAGAACTTGAACTTATTAAAGATAGTGACGATGAAATTAAGGACAGATTTTTCAAAGAATTAGAATTTGGAACGGCTGGTCTTCGTGGAATTTTAGGCGCAGGCACAAACAGAATGAATTATTTAACTGTGGCAAAGACTGCTCTTTCTTTAGCTCATGCAATTAAAAATAGAGGAGAAGAAGCTTGCAAGAGGGGAGTAGTAATAGCAAGGGATATGCGAAAATTTTCTTATGAGTTTTCCATAATTACTGCAAAGATTTTGGCAGAAAACGGAATTAAAGTTTATCTTTTTACAGGAATAAGGCCCACTCCAATTCTTGCCTACTCCATTAGATATTTAAACACAATTTCTGGTGTTATGATTACAGCATCTCACAATCCAAAATCATACAACGGTTTTAAATTATATTGGGAAAATGGATCTCAAATTCTTGATGATATAGCAAGCGAGATACAAGAGATTTCTTCAACTATTGATATTTTAGATTATGATTTTGACAGCTTAAAAGAACTTGGCGAATATGAAAATATTAAATTTTTATCTGAAAAAGTTATAACTTCATACTTTAGAGAAACTTTAAAACACACATTAACTGATGATATCGACAAGAATATTAAAATTGTATACACTCCACTAAGTGGTTGTGGAAACAGATACGTTAGAAAAATACTAGATCTTAGAGGCTTTAAAAATGTATTTGTTGTGGAAGAACAAGAAAATCCAGACGGCACATTTTCAAATGTCAAAAATCCAAACCCAGAAAATATAGAAGCTTTTGATAAGGCAATAGCACTTGCTAAAGAAAAGGATGCAGACATAATCATTGCAACTGACCCCGATTCCGATAGAGTTGCAGTATTGGAAAACGGTGATGAAATTTTCCAAATAACTGGAAATGTGATGGGATTTTTATTGGGAGACTTTTTACTTGAAAGAATGAGTGAAAGGAACGATAATCTCAAAAATTCTGCCATAGTTAAGACTATTGTGACAGGCGATATGATAGAGAGGATCTCAGATAAATATAATGTTGCTGTTTTTGAAACATTAACTGGATTTAAAAATATTTGTAATATGGCAAACATTTGGGATAAGTCTTGTGAACATGAATTTATTTTTGGTTATGAAGAGTCAATAGGTTATGTGTTTGGAGATCATGTTAGAGATAAAGATGCCATCATAACAACAATGGTAATTGCAGAAATGGCAGGATATTTAAAGAAGAGAGGCAAAACTCTTAAAGATTTTAAAGAGGACATTGAAAGTAAGTATGGTTACTTTGAAGAATACCTTGACTCATTCTATTTCGAAGGAATTGACGGAATAGAGAAGATGCAAAATATAATGAATTCCTTTAGAGAGAGCGAATCTTTTTATGATCTCCCAGAGATTACAAGTAAAATAGATTATTTGCACGATGAAAATAATCCTTCAAATGTATTAAAATTTTATTTTGGCGAAGATACTTGGTTTGCACTTAGACCATCAGGAACAGAACCAAAGATAAAAATATATGCTTATTCAATTGGAGAAAATAAAGAAAAAGCAGTAGAAATGATTGAAAAAATTAAGAAAGCTGCACAAGAAAAAATTAATTAATAGGAGGTGCTCCATGATTCTTTTTTGTGATTTTAACCCGAAGGTTGTGAGAAAGTATATAATTTCTGAAGAAGACAATGTGATAGATAAAACAGAAATATATCCATCTGGGCTTGGCGTTGAGATGGCTACATTCGTAAAAAATATTGGTTCAGATACAGAAGTTTTACTTTTGAAAGGAACAGAAATTGGAGATGAGTTAATTGAAAAATTAAAATCTCTTGGCGTTATGACTAGTTCTGTAAAATTAAAAGACGACAATGTTGAAGAAATTATAATTAAAAAACAAGATAAATCTGAAAGTTACAGGACGAAATCTCCAAGAATTACTATGGAAGATAAAAATGAACTATTTGCAAAGTTTGAAGATGCAGTGATAAATAAAAATATAGTAGTAATTCCAAAAATTGACCACGCAAGTCTTGACTCATCAATTTATGAGAAGATGGTTAAATTTTGTTATGACAAAAATATAAAAGTGGCAATAAATCCTTCAAACATAAAAGAAGTAGAAAATTTAAAACCATATATTTTGTTTTTAGATAAATATGATTTGGAGCGAGATATTTCTTTGGAATACACTGGAGAAGTCTTAAAGATGAGTGAAGGCCTCTTAAAAAAAGGTTCTGGAGTGGTAATTGTAAACAGCAAGAGAAATACAATTATCTCAACAAAAGAAAAAAATTACAGGGCATATTTAAACAAAAAAAAGATGGAAAAAGATGTATTGCTCGAGAAATTTAATACAAGCTTTGCACTTGCGGGGCTTTCTGTTGGAATTGACAGAGATTATGATTTTGTCACTTCTATAAAATTATCTGTGGCATGTGGAGTATACGATAACTTTGCCGAAGATATGGAGCTAGATATGAGTTCAATTAAAAAACTTATGAACAGCATAGAGGTGGAGGAAATTTAAGGGAATGAAAAATTTTAAATTAAGTAAAAAAGATGTAGTTTTCGCTTTTATTGATATTCAGGACAGATTATTAAAAGCAATATCAAATAATGACGAGGTCGTAAAAAATGCAAAAGTCTTAGCTAAGATTGCAAATATGCTAGAACTTGAATCACTATTTACGGTGCAGTATCCACACGGCCTTGGTTATACAAATAAAGAAGTAAAGGCGCCATTAGATGAAAAAATAGAATTTCCAAAGCTTTATTTTAGTGCCTATGATGATAAAGAAATTAATTCTGAAATTAAGAAATTAAAGAAAAGACAGTTTATTGTATGTTGAATAGAATCTCACATATGTGTCCTTCAAACAGTAAGAAGCCTACTTTCTTCTGGATACGAGGTGTTTTTAGTAGAAGATGCAGTTGGCTCTCGAAATGGAAACAATTCTAAAAATGCAATAGAACAGATGAGGGAGATGGGCGCTGTAATAACAAACACAGAGTCTGTATTGTTTGATCTTGCTGAAGTTGCAGGCACAGACGAATTTAAAGCATTGCAAAAATTAATAATTTAAATAAAAGCCTTTAACAGAGGCTTTTTTTGATTGTGTGATATAATAAAAGCAGGTGATTACATGAAAATAGTTCACTTCTCGGACTTGCACTTAAAAAAATTTTATAAGGGCAAGCTTCCAATTGAAATAACAAATAAATTAATTGAAGATGTGTGGAAAAATCTCTATGAAACTTGCAAATTCATTAACGAAATTTCTGCTGACATTGTTTTAATAGCAGGCGATGTCTTCGAAAGAGAATTTTTTAACATGAGTGATATGAATAGATTTTTAGATATTATTAAATCACTTAACGCAAAAGTATTTATATCTTGTGGAAATCACGACTATTACGATGAAAAGAGTTTGTGGAATAGGGTAGAGCTTCCAGAAAATTTGCATGTCTTCTCTAATGATTTTACTTATGTCGACTTAGATGACTTAGGCGCAAGAGTTTTTGGAATTTCTTATGACTCATTTAGTTTTAATAAGGATTTAAAGACAGTGGATTTATCTATTGATTACAAAAACTTTTTAGTAGTTCACAGTGATATGGAAGATGAGAGATACCTTCCACTTGATAAAGACTTTTTAAAAAAATTTGACTATGTTGCCCTTGGTCATATTCATAAGAGAGAAAAAATTATGGATAATGTATATTATTCTGGTTCAATCGAACCTCACACCTTTAAAGATATTGGCGATCGGGGAATAATTATTTTTGATACAGATACTAAGTCTTTCGAATTTAAAGATTTTTCTACAAAGAATTTTGTAACTTTTGACTACGAAGTAAAACCTGATAGTTCATTAAGTGAGCTGCTAGAAGATTTACAAAATACTGTAAATGATAGAGACTTATACAGAATTAGGCTCATCGGTAAGCATAAAAATCACAACTTGCTTAAAGAATTTTTAGAAAATAATTTGAATGCTTTTTATTTTGAAATAGTTGACGAAGTTAAAAATGATGTAGATGTATACGAAGTTTTTGGAGAAAATAATTTAGTTATGGATTATTTAAACTCTTTTAATGAGGAAGAGGAAAATTCGAAAGAAGTAGCAATAGAATATTTATTGGAGCAATACAATGAAGTTTAAAGAATTTGGACTGTTAAACTTTGGAAAATTTAATAATGAAACTATTAACTTTTATGATGGCATCAATATAATTTATGGCGAAAATGAGTTTGGCAAATCTACTATTGTAAATTTTATTGACGGGGTTTTTTATGGATTTAGCCGAGACTCCTTAAAAAGGAAAGTAAGGGACGAGCTTTTTGACAAGTGTAGGCCTTGGAATAGTTCAAGCTACAATGGATATATTGAAATTATTGATAAGGACGAGACTTATAGAATATTTAGAGATTTTGAAACCGATGAAGTTTCTATTTTAAATAAGTCTACTGGACTTGATCTTAGCAACCTTTCAGTATTAAATAAATATTCAAGAATTGAACAACCAGGGGCTTACTTTTTTGACATAAATAGAAAAGTTTTTAAATCAACTGTGTTCATTGGGCAGAATATGTCTGTCTTTCAAGACGATGCTGCAGAGGATTTGAAAAAGAGAGTAAATAATTTTGCAACAGCTCTAGATGAGAACATAAATGTAAATAAAGTATTGGACAAAATGAATAAGGACATAGATTCCTATGGAAATGAGAGGCGAAAATCTTCACTAATCGGATCTGTTACAGATGAGCTTGAAAAAATCGAAAGACAAAAGTCGTCCTTAATTCTAGATAAAGTAAATTATGACATTAACATAAAAAAATTAAAAGATACAAAGGATGAACTTAAGGCTCTTGAGAAAAAATATAGGGGACGCAAGAGTTACGATATTGAAAACTTAAAAAGTGAAATTAAAGAACTTGAAAAAAACTTAAGTGAATATGCCAAAAAGCACGACATGGATGATTTTGAGAGGGCAATTGAAATAAATAATGACATCCATTCAAAGTCAAATAGACTTGATGAAATTTTATCTTTAGATCAGTGTGAAATTATCGAGGAAGATAAAGATATAAGTGAAGATTTAGAAAATTATAAAAAAGCTAAGGCAAAAATTGCAGAGCTAAATATTAATAATTACTCCAAAGAAATGGAATTTATTTCTGTCGACATCAGAAATACTAGAAGAAAAATGAATTTTTATTTGATAAAAATAATACTTGGCATATTGATTGGCTTTGCAGTAATTGGCACTGCATTTTATTATAATAGACCAATATTTTCACTAATTTCTGCAATATTTTTTACATATTCCTATTTTAGGATAGTAAAATATAATATAAATAAGGACTTATACAATAGGCTCGATGTAAAGCTTCGCGACTTGAAAAAACTTTCCATCGAAAAGACTGGAATTAAAAAGGAATATGACAAGTACTTTGATGGTCTTTTAAAAAAATATTCTGTGAATTCTTTAAATGAATTGGACAAAGTTTTGAAAAATTTTGAATCAGAAAATTTAAAGAAAAAA
>NZ_JBMNPQ010000067.1:0-7988 GCF_050943655.1 Peptoniphilus sp.
AAGAGACTTGCCGCAAATGGCATGGGTCTTACTCTTACTCCGAGAAGCTATCTTGATTTTATAAAGAGCAAGGACTACGACACGTATGAGCTCATGGGCACAAAGGAAAATTCTTGGCTTCTCACAATTTTAACTATTCCAAATATTTATAAATCTCAGGCGAGTCAGGTTTTTATTAACGAGATTAAAAAGCACTTCGCACGCGATTTTGATAAAACTATATAATTTTTTACTCTGCATGATTTTGCAGAGTTTTTTATTGCAAGTAATTATTTAAATTTTAAAATTTTTAGCTAAATTAAATGAAATCTCTAGATGAAATAATATTTTCTAGTCGATACTAAATCTTCTTAATATAAATTTTAATTTTCAAAATGATTTAATTTTTGTACTAAAAGTATACAATATCTGCGCATAATAAATCGTTGTAGTGGGTAAAATATCACTAGGTCTAATTTAAAGGCAATATGTTGACAGTATGCTTATAAACGCAAATGAGACATTTCAATTGATAAAATATTGGATATAAGTTTTACCTATATTAGTTATTGAAAAGCAGTATGGAAAAATGGGTTTAATTTACTTTATAAGAGGCTTTGAAAGGATATAATTATATTGAGGTTATTTAATATGATAAACGGTGAAATTATTTCAAGAATTGCTTTTAAAGCTCTCATAATGGAAGTTTCGGCATATCCCAAGCCGGGTCTTGTGGACATTGTAAATTCGGGTTCTCACACGGACATGAACTACTTTACTTTTGTGAATAGTTCTGTTGCAATTAGTGACTACTTTAGAGATGCCTTTAACTTGGGTCTTAAAAATTACATGAAAGATGATTTTGACGAGCTAAGAGAACTTGGAAAGGCCTGCGAAAAAAAGATGTATGCGGCAACAAATGGTGTCAATACTCATAAGGGCATAATTTTTTCTCTTGGCCTTTTGGTATACGCAACTGGAATAGAGTACAGAAAAAATAACCTAAGTACAGACTCTGTAATAGATAGAGTAAAACTTCTTGCAAAAGGAGTTACAAAAGAACTCGATAAAAACCTCGATACAGCAGGAGGACGTCAATATACAAAGTATGGACTAAAGGGAGTTCGCGAAGAGGCAGAAGAAGGTTTTGAAAAGGCAAGGGACATTGGACTTTACAGTTTAAAAAAATATTTAAAGACCTCTTCCATTAATGACGCAGTTGTGAATACGCTAATGCACTTTATGGAAGTTTTGGAAGATTCAAACCTCATAAAAAGAGGAGGACTTTTGGGTTTAATTTATGCAAAGGAGTCTGCAAAGATTTCAATTGAGCTAGGTCTTATGAATACAGATAAGGGACGAAGATACATACACTCTTTAAACAGGGAGTTTGTCAAAAGAAATTTGAGTCCTGGAGGCTCGGCAGATTACTTGATACTCACTTTGTATTTGTATTTTTTGGAGGAATTATGATTAGTTATAGAGATGCAATTCCAACACTGGACAAAAAAGATATAGAAGAATTCTTAGATAAATTTGACCTTAAACTCGAGCGCGATGTTGACTACACAGTGATTGCAGAAGATGATGGAAAGATAATCGCAACAGGTTCCCTTTCAGAAAATGTGCTCAAATGTTTTGCCGTTGATCCAAATTATCAGGGCATGGCTCTTTCAAATACTATAATCACAAAGTTACTTGAAAAGGCCTACTCAATGGATAGAAAGCATTTATTTATTTTCACAAAGCCAGACAACGAAAGGATATTTAAGGACTTTGGGTTTGAAACTGTGGCAAAGGTAGAGGAGGTTGTTCTACTCGACAACAAAATCGAAAATCTCTACAAAATCTTAGATGACTTAAAAAACGACGTGCCATCAGGAGTAATAGTTGTAAATGCAAATCCAATGACTTGGGGACATTTTAAATTAATAGAAGAGGCAGCAAGTAGAGTCGAAAAGTTATTCGTCTTTGTTGTTTCAGAAGATAAGTCTGTATTTCCTTTTGAATTTAGATACGACATCGTAAAAAAAGCATGCGAGAGCTTAGAAAATGTAGAAGTCATAAAGTCAAACGACTATATAATTTCACGAAATACATTTCCTACTTATTTTTACAAGGATTCGAAAGTAATAATTGAGGCGTACACAAAGCTTGATATCACAATTTTTGGAAAATACTTCGCACAGGCAATGAACATAAAGACGAGGTTCGTTGGAACAGAAAAAAGCGATGTGGTGACGGCCGACTACAACAAAAAGATGAAAGAAATCTTGCCAAAGTATGGAGTAAATCTCGTTGAGATAGAAAGATTTAAAGAAGAAGGCGAGATAATTTCTGCAAGTACAGTCAGAAAACTTCTAAGTGAAAATAAACTAGATGAGGCGAAAAAACTTGTTCCCGATGTAACTTGGCAGGCTCTTAAGACACCTGAAGGACAGAGGATTATCCATGGACTACAAGAAAATAGCTGAAATTGATAGGCTCCTAGAAGCAAAGGAGTCGAGGTTTAATCATGAGAAGTACTTGGCAGAAAAGTATAAGGCTACACTCATTTCATTTATGCTAAATATTCCAGGAGAAATAAAGAGCACAGAACTCACGAAGAAGTTTCAAAAAAGATATATAGAAATAATAGATAAAATTTTAAAAGATGAAGACATAAAAATCTTACACAGGCAGTTTAGGGAAAAAGTTACTGGAGACGAGTGCTTTTTCGTAGTAGATGAAGATGCGACAAAGGTTAAAAAACTCATGGCTTCTCTTGAGGAGTCGAAGAAGGAGGCTAGACTTCTTGATATAGATGTATTCGATAAAGATATGAATCAGATAAGTCGCGACAGCTTGGGATATCCAAACAGGAAATGTCTAATCTGCGATAACAGTGCAAAATACTGCATGCGAATGAATAGTCATAAATATGAAGATTTAATTATAGAAACTAAAAGATTATTGGAGAGAAAACATGAAAAAGAGGATTGATTTTACAGAAACAGTTCTTCGTGACGCTCATCAATCTTTGATGGCGACAAGAATGAAATACTCCGACTTTGAAGGAGCACTTGATTTAATTGACCGTGCAGGTTACAGCTCAGTTGAATGTTGGGGTGGAGCAACTTTTGACTCATGTATCAGATTCTTAAACGAAGACCCATGGGAGAGAATTAGAAACATAAAGGCGAGTCTTAAAAACACAAAGACACAAATGCTTTTAAGGGGACAAAACCTTCTAGGTTACAAAAACTATCCCGACGATGTTGTAGAAAAATTTATTGAACTTTCAATAAAAAACGGTGTCGACATTGTTAGAATATTCGATGCACTTAATGACCTTAGAAATCTAGAAACATCAATTGCTGCAACTAAAAAATATGGAGCAGAGGCACAAGTTGCACTTTGCTACACAATTTCTGATGTTCACACAGTTGAATACTACACAAAACTCGCATGTGATGTGGAAGAAATGGGAGCAGATTCCATAGCAATTAAGGACATGGCTGGAATTTTAAGACCATACGAAGCATATGAACTTGTTAGAAATATAAGAAAGAAGACGAATATTCCTCTAGCAATTCACTCTCACTCAACAACAGGACTTGGAACAACTACACTTGTTAAGGCAATTGAGGCTGGAGTTGACATTGTGGATACGGCAATCTCTCCATTTGCGGGAGGAACATCACATCCACCAACAGAAACCATGCACATGATAGTTGAAGAAAAGGGATATTACTCACCACTTAAAATAGATGTATTGGAAGAACTTGCACAGTATTTCCAACAAGTTAAAGATAAATACATTCAAGATGGCACACTTCCTGTAAAGATGCTTACAGAAGATCCAAAGGGACTAATTTATCAAGTGCCAGGTGGAATGCTTTCTAACTTATACAATCAACTTACAGCTCTAAAACAAATCGACAAATTTAACGAAGTGTTAGCTGAAGTGCCAAGAGTTAGAAAAGAACTTGGATATCCACCTCTTGTAACTCCAATGAGTCAAATGGTTGGAACACAATCTGCATTTAATATAATTATGGGACAAAGATATAAGATGGTTCCTAACGAAATCAAGGATTACTTGAGAGGAAACTATGGAAAGAGCCCTGTAGAAATTGACGAAACATTTAGAAGATCAATAATAGGCGATGACGTTGTAATTACAGATAGACCAGCAAACCACCTTGAGCCAAAACTTGACTTCTATAGAAACGAAGCTTCAGGCCTTGCAAGAAGCGAGGAAGATGTACTAACATATGCACTTTTCCCAGAAGTTGCTAAGACTTTTTTAGCTAACAAATATGGGGTTTAGTGATAAATTTCTTTAATAATAAGGAGGAGAAAAATGAAAAAGAAATATTTTGGTCTTGAGTTGCCGATGTTACTGATTATTTCAGTAATCATTATATTTGCAACACAAATGGGCATCCTGTCACAAGACTTGGCAGGCGGTTTTGCACTAATGTTAGTTATTGGTATTATTTTCTATGAAATAGGAGAAAGAATTCCAATTTGGAACAAATACATTGGTGGCGGAATTTTGATGGCGTTCTTAGGAACAGCTGTACTTGTGTATTTTAATTTAATCCCAGAAGATTATGTAGCATTAATCGACAGCGTAAACTCTAAACCTATGAACTTCTTGAACTTATTTATCATCATGCTTATCACAGGTTCAATCTTAGGGCTTAATAGAGACCTAATGCTTAAATCATTTGCTGGATACCTTCCAACAATTCTTGGTGGGGTAATTGGTGCAGCAATACTTGGAATCCTTGGTGGACTTATCTTTGGAGTTAGCCCAGCTAACACAGTTTTAAAATACGTTCTTCCTATCATGGGTGGAGGAAACGGAGCAGGAGCTGTGCCACTAAGCCAAATCTATGAAAGAGTTACAGGAGATGCAGCATCAAACTACTACGGATTTGCAATTTCAATTCTTACAATTGCAAATATCTTCGCAATTATTGCTGGTGCAATCCTAAACAATATTGGTAATTCAAAGCCAAATCTAACTGGAGATAAATCAACTCTTTTAAGAGACGCAAGCGAAATTATATCAGATGAAGACGAAGCAGACACTGTAAAAATTTCTATAATTGATTACTGCGGCGCAATTCTACTTGCACTTACATTCTATCAATTAGGAAAAATCTTCTCAGACCTTGTTTGGGATAAAATTGTTCCATCTGTTCCAATTCACACATTCGCATGGATGATTCTATTTGTAGCTATTGCAAACGGAACAGGAATAATTCCAGCATCTCTAAGAAGAGCAGCAAAAGACGTTCAAAAATTCTTTACTAAGAATATGATTTTAGTAATAATGGTTGGTGTTGGTGCAGATACATCTCTTGCAGAACTATTTGCAGCAATCACTCTAGGTAATGTAGTAATGGCTCTACTAATCGTTGTTGGGGCAATATTTGGTTCAGCTATTATTGGAAGAATGGTTGGATTCTACCCAATCGATGCAGCAGTTACAGCAGGACTATGTATGGCAAACAGAGGTGGTTCAGGAGACCTTGCAGTTCTAGGAGCAGCAGACAGAATGGGACTTATCTCTTATGCACAATTATCATCAAGACTAGGTGGAGGTATTATTCTAGTAATCGGTTCAATACTATTTGGACTTTTAATGTAGGTTGATGAAGGAGGCAGAAATTGCAAATTAAAAAAGAAGCTATTGCCGGAACTTTAGAATCAAACGATATAATGATTACTCTAAGCGAAGGTAAAGGAATTAACATTGATTTAGAAAGTAGCGTAAAAAAACAATTTGGAAAACAAATTGAAAAAGTAATTAGAGAAACACTAAAAAGTTATGACATCAAGGACGCAAATGTAAAAGCTGTGGATAAGGGAGCACTTGACTATGTAATAATGGCAAGAGTAAAAACTGCCATTGGGAGAGCTTGTGAAACTGACGAAATGAGGTGGATCTAATGAAAGAAAGACTTAGAAGAACCATGATGTTTCTTCCAGGCAACAACCCTGGAATGTTAACAGATGCTCATATCTATAAACCTGATTCCATTATGATAGACCTTGAAGATGCAGTTTCAATTAACCAAAAAGACGCAGCTAGAATGCTCGTTTATCACGCACTTAAAACAATCGACTACGGCGATGTTGAGACTGTTGTTAGAATTAACGGACTTGACACTGGACTTGGCGAAAAAGATATTGAAGCAGTTGTGCGCGCAGGAGTTGACGTAATAAGACTTCCAAAAACAGATAACGCACAGGACATCAAAGACGTAGACGAAATAATAACAAGAGTAGAAAAAGAAATTGGCCGCGAGGGCGAAACTCTAATGATGGCGGCAATTGAAAGTGCAAATGGTGTAGTAAATGCCATTGAAATTGCACACGCGTCACCAAGAATGATGGGTATCGCACTTGGAGCAGAAGACTATGTAACTAATCTAAAGACAACAAGATCAACTCACGGCATGGAACTTTTTGCAGCAAGAAGCCAAATCGTACTAGCAGCAAGAAGTGCAGGAATTGCATGTTTTGACACAGTAAATTCTAATCTAGACGATATGGAGCAGTTTAGAGAAGAAGTTCAGTTTATAAAGGACCTTGGATTTGACGGAAAATCTGTCATTCACCCTAAACAAATAGCAGTAGTTAATGAAGTTTATACGCCAACAGAAAAAGATATTAGAAAATCTATGAGAATAATTGCAGGAGCAAAAGAAGCAGAAAGAAGAGGCTCTGGTGTAATATCTGTTGACGGAAAGATGGTAGACGGACCTATAATTGTGAGGGCTAGGAGGATACTTGACCTTGCAATTGCTTCAGGAATTTTGAAGGAGGAAGATATTGATGAATTATAATACGAATTCAGTTGGTAGAAAGATACCTGAAAGTCTTCCAGGTATTGGCGAGCTAGTTCCTTTTAAAGGAGAGGGCAAATACCTTAGAAAAGAACAAAAAACTGGAGCAAAAATTAGATACGGACAAAGAGATGAAACAAAACTTCTATCATCAATAGAAGAAGCAATTAAAAAATCTGGCCTAAAAGATGGAATGACAATATCATTCCACCACCACATGAGAAACGGAGACTATGTACTAAATAAAGTATTTGACGTTATTCATGAAATGGGAATAAAAGATTTGACACTTGCACCATCATCACTTTCACCTTGCCACGACCACATCATTCCATACATCAAAGATGGCACAATAACTGGAATCCAATCATCAGGACTTCGTGGAAAACTTGGAGAAGAAATATCAAATGGAATATTAAAAACTCCAGCAATAATTAGAAGTCACGGCGGACGTGCAAGAGCAATTGAAGATGGAGAACTAAAAATCGACGTAGCATTTTTAGCAGCACCATCTTGCGACGAATTTGGAAATATAAACGGACGAACAGGCGCATCAGCTTGTGGTTCACTGGGATATGGAATGGTAGATGCACAGTATGCTAACTGCGTAATCGCAATTACTGATAATCTAGTACCTTTCCCTAACCTTCCTGCATCAATCGGCATGAAATATGTTGACTATGTAGTTAAAGTTGACCAAATCGGCGACCCAACAGGAATCGTATCAGGATCAATAAGATTTAACGACAACCCACGTGACCTATTAATTGCACAAAATGCAGTAAAAGCAATAATGGCATCTGGACTATATAAAGATGGATTTACTTTCCAAACAGGAGCAGCAGGTTCAACACTTGCAGTAGCAAGACTTCTATTTGACAAGATGAAAGAAGATGGCACAAGAGCATCAATGGCACTTGGTGGAATAACTGGATACATGGTAAAGATGTTAGAAGAAGGCTATGTAGACGGGCTAATGGACACACAAAGTTTTGACCTTGATGCAGTAAGATCAATAAGAGAAAACGAAAAACACTTCGAAATCTCAGCATCTGACTATGCGAACCCAAATAATCCAACACCTGCAGTAAACACATTGGACTTTGTACTACTTGGAGCACTTGAAGTTGACACAGACTTTAACGTAAACGTAATGACAAGATC
>NZ_JBMNPQ010000068.1:0-7954 GCF_050943655.1 Peptoniphilus sp.
TGTTATTATATTTTCTTAGTTCTTTAACTATACTTTCATTAGGAGTTACCTCCAATTTAAATTGTGAATTTCTTAGAATTCCTACAACTTTTTTAGTTATTCTATCAGCTACTGCTAAATCCTCAAAATCTGTATTTTGTCTATGTTTTTAAATGTAAATAGCTTTTTTATGAATTAGATCATTGATTTATTTATCATCGTTAAAGTAAGGAATTGTATCGCTTCTGCAATTAAGATGAAATGGATTTGCGGTAACTCCTACTCTATAATCTTTAACATCAAATCCTATGCCATCCATGCTTCTACATATATCACTTGTTATTAAATCCAAAGTTGAGATTACTTGATACTTTTTAACTCTATGTTTTATATATGAATCTAATGTGGCTTGTGAAGATATTGCTGCAGTCTCTGTATATACAAGCCTTGCTGCATTTGCTCTTGATACTCCAAATTCTTTTTCTATATTTTTTATAGAATCTTCAGGAGATGCACCTCTTGCTATGTCTTTCATTAAGTTATCCTTAATGCGGCAGTAAGCTTGTTACCTCTTCCCCAAATTCTTTCGTAAAATTCCTTTCCATCACTTGTCCAAGGATTATTTAAAACTATCTTTAATTTATCTTTGTTTATCTTTGTTCATATAGTTCTCATAGGCAATAGAGAAATATATTCATTATTACAATAACGAAAGAATTCAATCAAAAACAAAATGGATGCCACCTACAAAGTATAAGTTAGCATCCACTATAACTAAATAATTAAATATTGTGTCTATTTTTATGGGTATTAATATTTATAGGCATTTCCTGTAAATCCGTTAATTGTGTTTTCTCCATTATTTACAGTTTTTATTTTTACTTCATTTACTAGAACTTTCATGCTCTCGTTATATTTTTTGCCATTTGGGCCAAATTGTACGTCGTAAGGCATATCGAGTTGCACAGATTTTTGTTCGTTTAATGTTATCAGTGGCTTTTCGTTATTTTGTTTGTCCGCTTGGTATATTGAAAATAAAAATCCACCGTAACCTAAGTTACTTATGTCATAAAATGCAATGGAGTCATAGTCAAGTCTTAACTGAATGTCCTTTAAATATTTAGCGTCCATTGTGACTTGAAGCTTTGGACTGCCAAATGTATAGATAAAGTTATTGTTGTCAAATTTAACACTTAAATCTTTTACGTCGGGGAACTTATTTGTCATTGGAAGTAAAAATGTTGAATCGGTAATTTTAAAACAGCTCATCATCTCGTCGTATAATTTTCCTTCTGATGCAATAAAATCTGTTGATGAACTCTTCATTATCATTGATTTTTCAGAGAGCCAAACTGGCGCTTCTAAAAATTCATCATATTTATAATTTCTACGTTCTAGATAATATCCACAGAGGAAGCCTGCTCCCTTTTGATAATCTTCCACTACTTTGCTATAAAGTTCGATTCCGTTTCTTGTAGTTGAAGGTTTAAATATAATTTTATTCTCATAACCTGATGGAATAAATAATTTAAATCCATACTCTGGAAATTCTTTAACTACATAAGAACTTTTAACTTGTTGTGGCAACTTCTCTGGCTTCTTGCCGATATAGGCAGTTTTTGAATTTTGATCCCATCCAACTTCTTTTCCAAAGGCCTCACTAATAAACCTAATTGGCACATAAGTCCTGTCCTTGTTTAAAAAAGTCGCAACGTCCATTTGCTTTTTAGCTCCATTCACTTTAAAGTCCTTGGAGTTTACCTTCATCTCTAAAACATCGCCGTCTCTTGAGATTGTAATTTTCTTTGTCCCATTGTCATACTGAACTTTGTAGCCTAAGTTTTCTGAGATAAATCTAAGTGGCACGAATGTGCGATTATCTTTTAAAATTACATCAGCCTCTTGCTTTTTGCCATCAATAAAAAGGTTTGCATCACCCTTTGCCATTACACTTACATTTAGAAGTGTGAAGATAATGGCAACAATTAATAGTTTCTTCTTCATATATACCTCCTATTTTAATCAAATTATATCATCTAAATTTAATTTTTTAAAGGAGTATAGTATTAAATATCATCACGTGCTAAAGTCTCAAGATCCTTTAGAAAAGATGAAATTTCATTTTTTTGACCATTCCTATAATGAGAATACATAAGATATAGCTCACTTTTTGCACGAGTCATTGCAACATAAAATATTCTTCTCTCCTCCTCGTAGAGTTCGTCAGTCTCACTTAGCATCTCTATGCTTGTGCTAGATGGAAGTGTCCCCTCGTACAAATCAACTACAAAAACTTTTGAAAATTCCAAACCCTTTGCTGAGTGAATAGTTGAAAATGTAATTTTGGCGTCGCTGTCTTTAGGTTTACTCAAAATATATTCAAGCTCTTTAAGCCTTCCTGCGAATAGTTCTAGTGACTTAGAATTTTTGGCAATTAGTTTTAAATAATATAAATACTCGTTTAGAGATTCATAAGTCTCCCTAAACCTCTTTGAGTTATCTTTTAGATAATCTCCATAGCCCATTTCTTTTTCTATATAATTTATTCCGTCATAGACATTAATCCTTGAAAGTTTTCTAAAGCTCGAGTTTAATTTGACCAAGTTTTTGTGATAATATTCGGGCAAATAAGGATATTCTCTTAGGACATTAAAAATATTTTTGCCAGGATGTTTCTTCAAATAATCTATGTGTTTTCTGGAAATATATCCAAAGAGTTTGTAATAAAATTTTTCATATAGATCGATATTTGATAGGTCGCGCGAAAAATTTAAAATATCTAAAATGTCCTGAGTTATAAAGTGAGTGAAGAATTTTGTCTTTTTGTCCTTTATGTTAAATGGAATACTGTTTCTTTCAAAATATTCAACTAGTCCAATGCTCGATAAATTGTTGCGATATAAAACTGCAACATCGCCCTCAAATCCATCAGTCTCTTTTTTTATAAATTCGTATTGGTCGCGTGGCTCTTTTACTTTTATGATGCTTACAGGTTCGTTAAAGTCGTTATCTGTCACGATACTCTTTTTATATCTATCTTTATTTTGATCGATAAAAATATTTGAAGTGTTTACTATATTTTTAGATGAGCGAAAATTATTCTCCATAAAAATTGTCTCTAAATCTTCGTACTCGTCTTGAAGCTTTAGGAGTTCGCTTGGGTTTGCTCCACGAAATCCATAGATGGACTGGTCGTCATCGGCAACAACTAAAAAATTATTCCTAGGTCTTGCCAACATCTTTATCACCAAAAATTGGCTGTGGCTCGTGTCTTGTCCCTCGTCAACTTGTATGAATTCAAATCTGTTTCTGTATTTTGATAAAATAGCCTTATCCTCTTTTAAAATTTCTAATGCCTTTATTATCATGTCGTCAAAATCAATTAAGTTGTGTGCATTTTTGTAATTCTCATAAGTTTCATAAACTTTGGCAAAGTTATTTGTCTCGCAAGTTTTTGATTTTTGATAAGAGATGGGGTTTAGCATGGTGTTTTTGCAGTACCCAATTTCTTTAAAGGCAGTCTCCACAACTTCCTCAGTGGGATAGGAATTATTTACCTGTCTATAAACAGATCTCATTATTTCGTACTTCTTAGGAATATTTGAATCTATTAAATTGTAAGTTTTGCCGCTCTTCTTGGCATAATCACGCACAATCTGGTAGCAAAAGGCATGTATTGTGGAAAAGTTTGAAGAACTATTGGGGCAGAGTTTTGAAAATCTATTTTTAATATCGAGAGCCTGTGCTTTGGAAAAAGTGATAGTTAAAATTCTTCTTGGATCCACTCCCCTATCCATTAGCCTCACGATTCTGTGAAGAAGTATTGTCGTTTTCCCTGCACCAGGAACTGCCAATACTATTGCAGGTCCTTCAAAATGTTCAGTTGCCTTTTTCTGATTATCTGTAAGTAACAAATTATCCCTCCATATACAGTTTAAACTACTTGTGCTTATTTTTAAATCTATTTTTTTAATACTTTGATTGTGTTATAATCATATTAGTAGATACTAAGGAGGGGTAATGCTATGTTAATGACAAATTTCTTACAAAAGAGAAAATCAGTTAGAAATTTTAAAAATGATGTAGTTCCAAAGGACAAATTAGAAAATATAAAATTATTAATGGATGAGATCGGAAAAAGCGAAAGCGATATTAAGTTTAGTTTTTATGAAAACGGTTCAATAATTGCCGACGGACTTAAGGGAAAAGCAGGTTATGACGGCGTAATGATAAAAGCTCCTCATTATATAGCATTAGAAATCCGTGAAGACAATGCTATGAATGCTTTAAAATGTGGCTATTTCCTAGAAAAACTAAATACTAAAATCGTAAATCTAGATATTGATACTTGTTGGATAACTGTTGACCAAGTAGATCTAGAAACAAAGAGATCTGTCTTTGGCAAAGACGGAGAAAATATTAACTTTTTAATCGGACTTGGTTACGGCGCTAAGAAAAAACTTTTTGATCCTGAAGTGACTTCACCTAGACTAAAAGTCGAAGAAATAATGTTTAAAGACAAAATCGGTCTTCCTGTTTCAATTGAAGAACTTGAAAATTATGGAATATTCGATATTTTCTCTTCTGTAAGATATGCACCAAGCCACAAGAACTTCCAACCTTGGAGATTTGTACTTGAAGGAAATAAAATTCACGCTTACATGCGCAAATCAAGCGAAGACTCAAGATCACTTGTAGACATGGGCGTAGTTTTATTCTATGTTGAAGAAATGATGAAATCAATTAACATCAACAACAAATGGGATATTGACCTAAAAGAAGAAGACGATTATTACTACATCGGCTCTTACAATATCTAATCATATAAATTTTATTAAATTTTTTGCCTGTAGTTAAGCTACAGGTTTTTTTATTTTAAAATCTGTGCTTTTAGTCCTAATTAATTTCTGCATTCACCTTTTACAATTTACTTAATAAACTCTCGCCTCTACAAATTATATTTGACAAATTATTTTTCTACTGATAATATATTACACAACAGGAGATATCTAAATGATAACTTCTAAAATAATTTATATAAGCTCACATAATGGGTGAGCGTCTCTATTGACTACCTATAGTCTAGCTATAAATTTATTTCACAGTGATTTTCTATAATTTTCATTGTGCATTAAATTTCTTAGACGCATAGGTGTTTTTTATTGTCCACTTAAATAAATTTAGATTAATCCTCACATGGACTTTTTTAAAGCTTGTTACTAGTCTATCTAAATTTGGACCTATGAAACTGGGGTATTAAAGATAAAAGCAAATTGTTTATAAAAAGTGGAATAAAATCTTTTAAGTACATAAAGTTTGCAAAGAAAATAATTTTGAACCACTTACGGAAATATCTAAACAGTTTCTTTATAACTTTAGGTTAAGGTGATAATATGAAAAATAATTTTATCATTAAAGGCGATATTTGTTACAGCAAGAGCCAAAATGAGCTAAATACCTTTGAAGACAAATATTTAATTTGTAAAGATGGAATTTCAATGGGCGTTTTTGACGAAATATTCGCCGAATACAAAGATTTTGAAGTACTTGATTATTCAAATAAAATAGTTGTGCCAGGTCTTATCGACCTCCACGTCCACGCACCTCAATACACATACAGAGGTCTTGGGATGGATCTTGAACTTCTAGAGTGGTTAAATACATACACTTTCCCCGAAGAATCAAAATACCAAGACTTGACCTATGCTAAAAAATCTTATGAAAAATTTGTAAATGACTTAAAATTTAGCTCAACAACGAGAGCGTCAATCTTCTCCACTCTACATGTGGACTCAACGATTTTACTTATGGATCTGCTCGAAGAATCTGGCATGGTGACATATGTTGGCAAAGTAAACATGGATAGAAACGGAATAGATACTCTGCAGGAGAAGGACGCAGCAGAAAGTGAAAGTGAGACCAAAAGATGGCTTGCTGAAATAAAAGGAAGATATAAAAATACATTTCCAATTTTGACACCAAGATTTACTCCATCTTGCACAGATGATTTGATGGCAAGGCTTGGTGAAATTGAAAAAGAGTACAAATTGCCCGTGCAGTCTCACCTATCAGAAAATCAAAGCGAAATAGCTTGGGTCAAAAAACTAAGCCCTAAGTCAACTTGTTATGGCGATAGCTACGACAGGTTCCATCTCTTCGGCGACTTTTCAAAAACAATTATGGCGCACTGCGTTTGGTCGACAGAAGAGGAGCAAAAACTTTTAAGAGAAAGAGGCGTCTTTATCGCACACTGTCCAAATTCAAACTTAAACCTCTCATCGGGCATTGCACCAATTAGAAAATACCTAGAAGAAGGACAAAATATCGGACTTGGAAGCGACATTGCAGGCGGAATTCACCTGTCAATCTTTAAACAGATGTCTGATGCAATACAGGTTTCAAAAATGTATTGGAGGCTTGTAGATAACGACTTCCTACCACTTACAATCGAAGAAGCATTTTATCTTGGAACAATTGGTGGAGGAAAATTCTTTGGAAATGTCGGCTCTTTTGATAAGGACTTTGAATTTGACGCTGTAGTGATTGACGATTCTGATTACAGAAGAGATGGCTTGACGCTACACCAAAGACTTGAGAGAACAATTTATATATCAGATGATAGACATGTAATCCATAAATTTATACAAGGCAGCAAAATATTTTAATAAACACCCCAAAAAAGTCTTATCTGGAATTGGATAAGACTTTTTTCATGCTTATATAACTTTAAAATTTTTTATACTAAGCATGGAGTTTTTAAAACATGAAAAATTTTATTAATTTACTTATGAAAAGTCCAACAATAAAATATTTAACTGAAACTTAGGACATTTCTCACATTATGAACTTTAAACATTTCAAACTTTATTCATAAAATAAAATTTAAAAAACTCGGTGAAGTTTTAAGTCCACCGAGTTTATATAACAAATATATTTAATTTCTAATTTTCATCATTCTTTTTCCCAAATAATTTTTTGAAAAATACTATTGTGAGTATTGCGGCTATTGCAAGAAATATTGCTGAGTATGTGCTATCTGTGAAATAGACAATCATAAATATTAAAAGTCCATATAGTATTAAGTCCGCTATGACATCTATCATTTTTAATTATTACCTCCGTCCTTATCTTCTACTTTTGTGACGATGACTGCATATCCAAACTGATTTTTTAAATCTATTTTACTATCATCAAGACCATAATTGTTGTGAACTACGGTGTCTGCCTTGGCAAAGTCTTTTTGAAAGACAATTACAGGTTTACTTAGTGATGTTTTTTCTTCTAGGTGTCTTGAAATGCTCATGTTGGACTCTTTGTCTGAAAAGTTTTCTTCAGATTTGTAAGTGCTCGTTTCTCCAATTTTTGCACTTTTAAAGTCTTCTATTTCAGCAAATATATATTTATCTTTTTCCATTCTTATATAAAAGCCGTTAATTTTTTTGGGCATACCGTCTATTATCTTAGTCTCTTTAGATCCATCGTAGCTTACCAAATCAATTTTTAAACTTTCGTCTTTTCCTAAATTATTTACTTTAAAAAAGTATTCTCCTTCTCCAGCTCCTTGATCTAGCTTTTTGTTTATCTCGGCATATATGTCACCCTTCATCTCAACAGGTTCTATAGTTGCCTCACTGCTACAGGCTGTTAAAAATAATAAAACAAATATCATTATGTATAAAAATTTTTTCATAAAAAACCTCCTTGTATTAAATATTCTTTTAAAAATCTTATATAAAGTTTTTAAAATTTATAATTATCGCTTTACAGATTAACACAAAATTTATTGGAAAATTTATAATGATGTGCAATTTTAGAGTTTTTTAAAATCCTCTTTCTATTATCTTCATCCATTACCTTCTCCATAATATTATTGCTATGTATTTAATTTTTTAACAAAGCGCCACAAAAATCATAAGTTAAATATTTTTGGAATTTATATAATATAATCTAAAAAATTTTTCCTGCGTGTCATATT
>NZ_JBMNPQ010000069.1:0-7913 GCF_050943655.1 Peptoniphilus sp.
TTAATGTTTCAGATGTTTCTTTTGTATTTAACAATAGCTTGACCTCCTTCACGAAACTATTTTTAGACCCATACAATTATACCATACATTTAGTAATATATCATTAAGTTTGTTATAATATATTTATATTGGGTGTGGGAGGTCATAGTGTAAAATATTTTGTGTAAAGTAGAAAAAGAGAACTCAAACTTGTAAAGTTTTGTTAGACAAAAATAAAACAACAAGGAGTTCTCTTATGGAAAATTTTAACACAGAATTAATACAAATACTAGCAAAAGGATTAGATATTAACGAATTTTTTAGACAAAAACTTGAACTTGCAATAAATGATTTGCTTAAATCTGAACTTACAGTATTTCTTAACTATGAAAAATGGGAATACAAAGGATATGGATCTGGTAATTCTAGAAATGGATTCTACCATAGGACTTTAAAAACTGAATATGGAAATTTAGATTTACAAATACCTAGAGATAGAAGAGGTGAATTTAAACAGCAAACAATAAAAGCTTACTCCAGAAATTCAGAAAATCTTGAAAACATGATAATAACCCTGTATAAAAAAGGAATTACAACAAGAGAAATAGCAGAACTTTTAGAAAAAATGTATGGTTCCAACTATTCACCTCAAAGTATATCAAATTTATCTAAAGTAATGACAGAAGAAATAAAAGCCTATCACGAAAGAACTCTAAAGGAAGATTTTGTAGTTTTGTATTGTGATGCAACCTATTTACCTGTTAGAAGAGATAGTGTATCAAAAGAAGCACTTCATGTAATAATAGGTATAGATAAAAACGGAAATAAGGAAGTCTTAGACTACTCACTATTCCCAGAAGAGTCATCAAGTAACTACAAAGAAATGCTAATTAACTTGAAATCAAGAGGACTAGTAAATGTATCGCTCATTGTAAGTGATGCCTTAGTGGGATTAAAAGAAGCAGCAACAGAAATATATCCAAAAGCAAAGCATCAAACATGTTGGACTCATCTAATGAGAAACATAGAAAACAGAGTAAGAGCAAAAGATAAGTCAGAAGTAGCAGAAGATGCAAAGACAATCTATAGAACTGAGAATAAAGAAAAAGCAGAAGAAAATCTTAAAGAATTTCTAAGAAAATGGTCTAAAAAATATCCAAAACTAAAAAAACTCTTAGAAGGAAAAGATAATTTATTTACCTTTATGTCCTATCCAAGACAAATTAGAAAAAGCCTTTATACCAACAATATATGTGAGAATTTCAATAAGAATTTGAAGAAAAAGATAAAACCAAAAATACAATTTCCAAATGAAGATAGCTTAGATAAAAGTGTGTATACATATGTTTCAGAATATAATGCAAAATTTACAGATAGAGTCCATATAGGATTTGGACAAGTAAGGTATGAACTAGAAAAAAAGATAGAAGAATTAAAATCTTCATCAACTAGAAATTAATTTCTAGTTGATGAATTAGACTCAAGTGTATAAAACTTTATTAGTTAGGGTTTACACAAAATATTTGACACTGCCTGGGAGGTTATGAAATGGCACAACAAACTTATGTTAAAACAATGAAAGATAAAAATATTACAATCGAGGAGTCAAAAAAAGGATTTAAAAAGGCAAAAGATTATATTAAAACAGAATATTCAAAGACCAATCATCAAATCAAAGAGTATTGGCTAGATTCAATTGAGCGACTTTTTGAATATGCAATTAAGTATAATCCAGAGTTATTTGTATCTTTACATCATAATATAAATAAAGATGATGTAACCGAGGACTATTTTAAAAAGTGGATAAGACGTTTTCTAAATGAACGATTACAACCCGCTACAGAAAAGAAATTAAAAACATATATGGAACTAGACTCTGCTCTGACGGCTAGAGTAGATAAGGTAACCAGAGCATCTGATGAAGATTTAAAAAAATATATTTATGGTCATGCAATCTATATGAGTGCGGAAAACTTTAATGGGGCAATTTTAGAGGAATATTTATCAACAATTTTAGAACCTATAGGTTGGATTTGGTGTTCAGGATCAGTCTATAGAGCTATCGACTTTTGTTTACTAGATTATGATGATAATGAAAATAATTCTGTTATGCTACAAGTAAAAAATAAGTACAACACAGAAAATAGTTCGAGTTCTGCAATTAGAAGTGGAACTACAATCATAAAGTGGAATAGATTAAATAGGCCAGATAGTACTGATTTAAGTAAACCAATTCCAAATTGGGAAAACTTAAAACAACTGGTGTTAGCTCATACAAATATTACTGATGAAATTACTAAACAGAAAATTAATTTGGCAGTGAAAGAATTAAATGAGGATTCTTATCTTAAATATATTCACGAAAATTCAACCACCGAGGTTGAGAGTCTATAAAATACTTATTTAAAATATTATATTTGATTAAAATAGAGGAGTTTTTACCTCTATTTTTTTTATATTAGTATTATTTCTCAAAATCAAGCTAATTGTCCTAATGAATATAGAGGTGAGAAATTTAAGGCAAGGTTAAAATTTGTCCTAATTTCTTTGCCTGTGATATAGGAGGTGGATTATGAAAGTTGAAAAGTTTGAGAATAGAAAAGAGATTCAATTTAAAGAATATGATGAGGAAGATTTAAAGGGAGAACTTAGTTTCTATTTAGCCGATAAAGTTATTCAAGATCTTTTTCTTTTAGATGTAATTAGCCTTGATGAATATAAGAACATTCGAATAGAAAACATCAAAAAATTCAAACCTATTCTTGCAGAATTAATGCTATAAGACTTGATAAATACTGAATTGTACGGGAATATAGCACTACAAGAATGGGAGGTGAGACAATGAAAAAGATTACAAAAATAGAAGCAGATAAAAAAGCAGAAGCTAAATTAAGAGTAGCGGCATATGCAAGGGTATCGACAGATGAAGATGCTCAGCTAGTCAGTCTTAAAACTCAGAAGGCTCACTATGAAAAAGTAATATCTGAAAATGATGATTATATTTTTGTCGGTCTATATTATGATGAGGGAATATCTGGGACAAAAAAGGATGGAAGAGATGGACTTTTACAAATGTTAAAAGACTGTGAAGAAGGAAAGATAGATTTCATTCTAACCAAATCCATTTCAAGACTTGCAAGAAATACTGTTGATTGCTTAGAAGTTGTAAGAAGACTACTTGATTTAAATATTGGTATCTATTTTGAAAAAGAAAATATTGATACAAGGTCTATGGAAAGTGAACTGATGCTATCAATTCTTTCTTCTCTAGCAGAAAGTGAATCAAGGTCTATCTCAGAAAACAATAAATGGTCAATAAAAAAGAGGTTTCAAAATGGAACTTTTGTTATATCTTCTCCACCATATGGTTATGAAAACATTGATGGAAAAATGGTCGTAAACAGAGAAGAAGCAGAGATTGTAAAAGAGATTTACAAATCCTATCTTTTGGGGAATGGAACACACAAGATAGCGGAAGAACTTAATGAAAGAAATATAAAAGGGCAAAGAGGAGCAAGATGGCATGGATCAACCATTAACGGAATATTAAAAAATGAAAAGTATGTTGGAGATGTTCTTTACCAAAAGACTTACACTGATGATGCCTATAACAGACATACTAATAATGGAGAAAAAGACCAGTATATGATTTTAAACAATCATGAGGCTATTATAAGCAGGGAAGACTTTGAAAAGGTACAGAATTTACTGAAGCTTAGGTCTATAGAAAAAGGCAATGGGCAAAATACGAGTAAGTACCAGAATCGTTATGCACTATCAGGAAAAATCAAGTGTGGAGAATGTGGTTCTGCATTTAAAAGAAGACACCATTATCAACCTAATGATAAATATATAGCTTGGACATGCAAAAAACACTTACAGGATATCCATAAGTGCTCCGTGAAATATATAAGAGATGAAGATATTAAATTAGCCTTTATGACTTTAGTCAATAAATTAATCTTTGGAAAAGAGTTCATCTTGTTACCGCTTTTAGAATCATTAAAAAGGATAGATAGTAAAGAAGAAGTGAAAAAACTAAGTGAATTAGAAGATGAGTTAGAAAAGTTAATAGAGAGAAAAGAAGTATTAAATAAGCTCATGACATCTAGAATTTTAGAAGCAAGTGTCTACACTGAGGAGACTATAAAAATTAAGGAACAGGAAAAAACACTGATAAAAGAGAAGGAAAGAAGCGAGAATGCAATCCTCGGAAATGATGAAGAAATAAGAGAACTAGAAAAACTAATAAATCTATTGTCAAAAACTGACATGCTTGAAAGTTTTGATGATGACCTATTTATAGAAATTATTGATTATATTCTAGTGGTTGATCGAAAGATATTTGACTTTTATCTAAAGTGCGGACTTGTTCTCAGAGAGGAGGTAGAAGTAGGTGGCTAGATTATGCTATGGATATATGATTAAAGATGGGAAACTAGTAATAAACGAAAAAGAAGCTGAAAACATAAGAGGAATATTTAAAAATTATTTAAAAGGAAATTCACTTATTAAATCGGCAGAAATAATAGGTCTTAAGAAAAATAATTCTAGTGTAAAAAGAATTCTCACTAATAAAAAATACTTGGGGAATGAGAACTACCCTAAGATTATAGACAAAAAAAGCTTTGATATGGCAGGTCAAATGCTTAAAGATAGGGCAATAGCGCTGGGAAGAGTATGGGAAAAAGAAGAAGAGAAAATAGCGGTTCCGGTAAAGTTCTTATATGACAAGGAGGAAGTATTGCCCTTAGATCCATTTGAACGAGCTAGTTATCAGTACAGTAGGATTAAGGTGATTGATGATGAATAGTAAAGTTATTGTAATTCCTGCAAAAAAGAAACAAGGGAATACCATTAAAGAATCTGAAAAGAAAAAGCTAAGAGTAGCAGCCTATGCTAGAGTGTCTACAGATAGTGATGAACAAGCGACTTCTTATGATACTCAAGTAGATCACTACACAAACTATATTAAGAAAAATCCAGATTGGGAATTTGCAGGAGTGTTTTCTGACGAAGGCGTTAGTGGAACTTATACCAAGAAAAGAGACGGCTTTAACAAAATGATTGAAGAAGCAATGGCAGGAAACATTGACTACATCATTACAAAATCCATCAGCCGTTTTGCAAGAAACACCCTGGATTGTTTGAAGTACATTCGTAAGCTTAAAGAAAATAACATTCCGGTTTATTTTGAAAAAGAAAATATCAATACCATGGACGCCAAAGGAGAAGTCCTACTTACAATTATGGCATCCCTTGCTCAACAGGAAAGTCAGTCTTTATCTCAAAATGTGAAGCTAGGTTTTCAATATAGATTTCAGCAAGGACAAATCCAAATTAATCACAATCGTTTTTTAGGGTATACCAAGGACGAGGATGGCAAACTAACCATCGTTCCAGAAGAAGCAAAAGTAATAAAAAGAATTTACAGAGAGTACTTGAAAGGTGCAAGTCTCAGGGATATAAAAGAAGGACTGGAAAAAGATGGGATAGCTAATGGAGCAGGAAATAAAAAGTGGCATATTTCAAATCTCAATCAGATTCTTACTAATGAAAAGTATATGGGAGATGCCCTCCTACAAAAAACTTATACAGTGGATTTTTTAAATAAGAAGAGAGTAGAAAATGATGGAATTGTCCCTCAATACTATGTAGAAAATAGTCATGAAGCCATCATACCAAAAGAAATCTTTATGAGAGTCCAAGAAGAAATAGACAGACGAGCTAATATGGTTAGTGGTAAAGGGAAAAGAAGAGTTTACTCTAGCAAGTACGCTCTTTCAAGTATTGTCTATTGTTCCAAATGTGGTGATATCTATAGAAGAATAATGTGGAATAATAGAGGAAAGAAATACGCTGTTTGGAGATGTTGTACAAGAGTAACCCATGGACCAGATGCTTGCGATGCTAGGACTATTAAAGAAACAGATTTACAAGAAAAAGTAGTTGAAGCAATAAATCAACTTATAACCGAAAGAAGTGAATTAAAAGGAATTATAAAAAGAAACATAGAAAAAGTTATCATAGGGAATGCCAATGAAAAAATAGAGAATATTGACGAAAAAATGCTAAAAGTCCAAGAAGAATTATTAAAAGTTGCTAATGCAAAAGAAGACTATACAGAACTAGCAAATCAAGTAGAAATGTTAAGGAATGAAAAAGAAAAGATACTACTTAAAATGGCTGAAGAAAAAAACTCTCAGAATAGACTAAAAGAACTTGAAGACTTTTTGGATATTCAAGACTTAAAAATAGAGGCTTATGACGAAGAGTTGGTTAGAAAATTAGTAGAAAAGATAATAGTGTATGAAGAGAACTTAAAAGTAGTATTTAAATCTGGACTTGAGGTTGAAATTGATTAGTAAGCAGCTCATATTATGGGGCTGTTTTTCCTTTGCATATAAATGGTATAATATAAATAATAAATATTTATGGAGAAGGAATATGGTTGAACAAGAAGAAATATTGGAACTGATAAATCTTGGACAGGAAGGCGGTTATTGGGATTTTAAGAAAGAGTGGTATAAACCTGACAATAAAGGAAAACAAGACTTGCTTCATGATATTATATGTATGGCAAATAATTTGGAAAATAGAGATGCCTATCTAATAATTGGTGTTGATGAAGAAAATGACTATGTTATATTCAATGTAACAGATAATGAAGGAAGAAAAAATACACAAATGTTAGTAGATTTTTTGAAGGATAAAAAATTTATTGGTGGTATAAGGCCAACTGTTTATGTAAAAAGTTTTAGAATCTATAGCAAAACAATAGATGTGGTTGTTGTAAAAAATGATAAAAACACCCCATACTACTTAACGAATAATTTTCAAGGAATTAGAGCAAATAATATTTATACCAGGATTCAAGATGTAAACACCGCTATAGATCAATCTGCTGATTTAGATAAAGTTGAATATTTATGGAAGAAGAGATTTGGGTTAACTTCTTCACCACTAGAAAGGCTAGAATTGTATTTGGAAGATTATAGTAATTGGATTGATGGGCCCAATGGTGAAATGCAAAAGTACTATAAATATTTTCCTGAGTTTACCATAGATTATATGCCAGCAAAAGACGGTAGAGATGGTTATGAATACTATTTATTTTCCCAAACAGATTCAACACCACATTGGTATGACATACAATTTAAATATCATCAGACCCTTTTAAAAGAATTACTTGGAGTTTCCTTAGATGGAGGAAGATATTTTACACCATGTCCGGATATAGCTGGTATTACTCTAGATAAAACAAAAAAATATAATTGGGACTTTTCCTATAGGTACTTTGCAAAAGGAACTTTTAAATACAAGTTAAATGAGTTTTTCTACTTGCAAGAAAGTTTTAGTGAGGAGTACTCTAGAATGGAATTTTTCGAGGTTGTTCTTTTGTTTGAATCAGAAAACGAGCGTATGGAATTTGAGCAATTTGTAAGGAGAAATTGGAATAAAAGGGATATGTATTTAAATAATGTATATATGCCCCATATTTCTAATTTACCTAATTACAAAGAGGGAGCTTTTATAGAAGAGTATGAGAACGCATTAGTTTTAAATAAAATGTTAAGTGAGTTTAGAAATAACCAAAACTAGATATATTCCCACATACGAGGCTTTTAAGAAATATGAAATTTTATCCATACTGACCACTCAAGCCATGTGGAGACGGTAGCATTAATGTCAAGAAAATAAGATAATAGGCTATAAAGGCGTTGAAATGGGTGGCTTTTAGGATCTATAGAAAAATCTTAAAAGCCATATTTTTTATTAATTTTCATTTGTGGTAACATATCAACTTTAATAATAAGAAGAAAGTGTAGAAAAGATAGACATTCATAGGAAAATATATGGATGAACACATAGAGTTAAAGGAAATTATAAAAAGGAATATAGAAACAGTTATCACAGGAAATTCCAATGAAAAG
>NZ_JBMNPQ010000070.1:0-7853 GCF_050943655.1 Peptoniphilus sp.
TTTCCAGAACTTCGATCACGTCCACGTCTTTTTTGATTTTGCCACATACTGTAGTCACAAGCTGGTGAAGAGTCTTGTAAGTTTCAACGTCCATGTACTTTGGAACTTCAACTGAACCAATTTCACAAAACTTGCCAAGGTCGTTTCTTAAAAGATCTACAATCATGAGGTTCTCTGATAGAGTTTTTTCTTCGCTCTTTAGCGCCTCGATTAATTTTTTATCTTCTTCCAAAGACTCGCCGCGTCTAATTGTGCCCTTGATGGGCTTAGTGCTCACGACTTTATTTTTGTCCACCTTCATAAATCTCTCCATTGATGAAGATGCGATTTTTATTTCGTCAAGTGGCAAGAATGCAGAGTATTGTCCCGGACTTTTTTCTCTGAGATTCATATAGTATTCTTTTCCGTCCAAGGAGTCAAGTATGTCGAGCCTATTTGTAAGACATACTTCGTAAGTTTCTCCCGCGCGGATTAAATCTTTTATTTTTTCGATGTCTTCGATGTAACCTTTTTTGTCGCGGACAAATTTTAATTTTGGAAATTCTCTTTTTAGATTAGACTTCTCCTCTAACTCTAAATCTTTTTCTAATAAAACTTTAATTTCTTCTGCAAAGCCTTTGTCATCGTCATAGGAGAGAATGTATAATTTCTCGTCTCTGTGGTCGTAGACAAGGGCTCTGTCGCAGTATTTAAAATATGCGTCGGGATATTCGTAGGAATATTTATTTGAAACTCCCTCTGTGTCCTTTTTAAGTTCGTAACCAAGATAGCCAATGTATCCTAGTTGAAAGTCGAAGGGAAGAGACTCGTTATAGTCCCAGTGAAGCCTCTTTTCTTTTAAAAATGTGAAGATGTCTCTCTTGTATTTTTTTGTATTTCCATCAACATCTGTCACTTCGACTAACTTGTTGTCCACATTGTATTTTAAAGTTTTGCCCCTTTTGCCACAAAGTCCAAATATAGAAAATCTTGAGAGGCCATCTTCAACCTTGCTGCTGTCGAGCCAAAGTGTAGAGTCATCATAATTATATAATTTTTCGTAGATTTCTCTTGTATCGAATTCTTTTTCTATTACTTCGAAGTAAAGTTTATCGCAACAAGAGTCGTCTCTATAAAACTTTTCGGTTATGTCTAAAAAGTTTTTGATTAATTCTTCGCCACATTCACTTGCAATAGATTCTGGATGAAATTGCAGTCCAAAGATAGGTCTAGTCTTGTGTGAAATTGCCATCACAACGCCATCATCAGTTGTGGCGTCAATTTGAATTTCTGGAAGGGGTTTGTTCTCGCACATTAGAGAATGGTATCTCGTAACCTTAAAATTATTTTTTATGCCCTTAAATAATTTTTCTCCATTGTGGTTAACTCTACTTTGTCTTCCGTGCATTGGCTCAGAGGATCTTTTCACTTTTCCACCGAATGTAGAGTAAATTCCCTGATGACCGAGACAGACTCCGAGTATTGGCTTGTCTAGATTTAAAATAACTTCTCTACAAACCCCAAAATCTTTTTCGTTATCAGGACTTCCCGGTCCTGGGGAGATGATTACATTGTCAAAGTCAAGTTTAAGAATTTCGTCATAAGTCATTTCGTCGTTTTTTATTACGATTGGCTCCTCGCCGCTTACTTTTCCAACTAATTGGAAGAGATTGTAAGTGTAGGAATCGTAATTATCTATTATAAGTGTCTTCATTCTCGCTCCTCTAAATATTTTTTAAGAAAAATTATCGCTCTTCTGTATCCGTCTATTCCATAACCTGCGAAAGTTTTTATGGCAAAGTTCCTGACATAGGAAATTTGTCTAAAGTCCTCTCGGCTCTTAACATCAGAAATGTGCACCTCAACTGTTGGAACATCAATCCCTTTAAGTGAATCGAGTATTGCAACGCTGGTATGTGTGTAGCCGGCAGGGTTTATCACAACTCCGTCGACCTTGTTGTAATTATTCTGTATAAAGTCAATTATGTCGCCCTCGTGATTGGACTGGAAGTGCTCGATTTCTAAATCTTCTTCCATTGCAGTTTTGTCTATCAGATCAAGTAGATTTTTATAAGTGTCTCTGCCATAAATATTTACTTCGCGAATGCCAAGCATATTTATATTTGGGCCGTCAATTACTAAAAATTTTTTTGGTTTAAGTTTTTTCATAATTAAATTAAGTGTCTCGTCTTTATTTTCAATAACTTCAATCTTTATATCACAAAGATTAGAGTAAATCGGCTCTCTTTCTCCCTTTAGCTTTTTTAGCTCCTCCAAGTTTTTGGAAAGAGGCCTTCCAGTAGTCTCCAAGTTTTCAAGTTTTCTATCTAAGTAGATGACTTTTGAATTTTGAAGGATTAAATCTCTATTTATATCCCTTATAGGAGTGCCGCCTCCCGTTGCGATTACAACGCCAGTTTTTTTGGATACTTCAGCCAAAACTTCTGTCTCTAAATCTCTAAAATATTTTTCACCATGTTCTTTAAAAATTTCTGGAATAGTTTTATTTTCTCTTTTTTCCACAAGTTCGTCTAAGTCGTAAAATTCTCTATTTAAATTTTTGGATACTAATCGTCCCATGGTGCTCTTGCCAGATGACGGCATGCCGATAAATATTATATTTTCCATATCTCTTCTAATTATATTGTAAACTCTATCTATTAATTTATCGTTAAACTCATCAGCCATGAAGAGTTCGCAGGCGTAAAAGGCCTGTGCAACGAGCATTAGAAGTCCCGACATAGTCTTTATATTTAATTTTTTTGCATCCAAAATTAATTTTGTCTCAAGTGGATTGTAAATTAAATCGATTACTGCATCTAAATTTTTAAAAATCGAAAGGTCGATTTTGCTCTCCATGTTGTGAGGATACATCCCCACGGGCGTCGCATTTATTATAACATTAAAGTCCAAAAAGCCATCGATGGACTCGTAATTATTCTTGGTCTTGCGACTTATTACTACAATTTTTCGTGCCTGTGAGTCCTTTGCAAATTTTTGTACCATCTTGCTTGCGCCGCCACTTCCAAGGATTAAAACTTTTTTATCTTTAAGGTCTATGCCGTTATGCTCTAAGCTGTACTTAAAGCCAAAGTAGTCGGTGTTGTAGCCGATAAGTCTGCCGTCTCTATTTACAATTGTATTTACTGCGCCGATTTCTTTTGCTAGATCGTCCACTTCGTCGAGATATTTCATGGACTCTTCTTTGTAGGGAATTGTCACATTGATTCCTATAAATTTTCTGTCACTGAAAAACTTAGGCAGTTCGTCTTTTTTTAGATTTTTAAGTGAGTATCTGTACTTTCCGAAGAGCTCGTGAATTTCAGATGACTTGCTGTGTGAGAGACTCTCTCCGATTAAGCCAAAAGTGAAGTCATCTTCTTTAATTTTTGCAATTAACTTTTTGCTCTCTTTAAAAATTTCTCCATAAATTGGACGAATTATTTTTTTGTATTCTTCTCCAATTTCACTTTCAAGATTTTCGTAGATTTTATTTTCACGGTTTGAATCTTCAGTTGAAAGATTGTTTTCTCTTTTGTAGATTCCAATTTCTTTTACAATGTCCATGCGCTCCTTTAAGAGTTTTGCAATTTCAGAGTCCACTATATCTAAGTTTTTTCTATATTCTATGATGTTTTTCATCTTTCACCTTCCATGACGAGATCTAAAATTGAAACGGCAGTAATCATTTCAAGGGCAACTGCGGCACGCGGCACGATTGAAGGGTCGTGCCTTCCGTGTATTTCTAGCTTCTCGTCAGTTTTATTTTTTAAGGACACAGTGTCCTGCACTTTTGCAATTGATGGAGTTGGCTTAACTGCCACGCGAAATACAATAGGCATTGAAGTTGATAGACCACCGATTATTCCGCCGTGATTATTCGTCTTTGTCTTCACAGTTTCGCCATCCATGTAGTATGCGTCGTTGTTGATACTTCCAAGCATTTCTGCAGAAGAAAAGCCAGAACCAAATTCGATCCCCTTGACGCCAGGGATGGAGAAGATGGCAGATGCGATGTTTGACTCGACTGAGTTAAATAGTGGCTCGCCAATACCAGCGGGCATATTTAAAACTGCAATTTCAACAATTCCTCCAACGGAGTCGAGATTTTCCTTTGCCTTTAAGATTTCTTTTTGCATTTCTTCTTTAACAGATTTATTTAAAACGGGGAAGTCCTCATTTTTTAAATTTTGAAGTTCTTCTAAATCAATTTTTTCATAATCTATATCGAGGTCTTTAACTTTTCCGATGCTCTTTATCCTCGAATAAATTTTTATATTTTTATCTGACAAAATATCCTCTGCAATTGAACCTGCAATCACCATTGGAGCAGTCATTCTGCCAGAGAACTGTCCGCCACCGCGTATGTCGTTGTGACCGTTATACTTAATGTAAGCAGGGTAGTCTGCGTGAGATGGACGAGGTTTGTCGCGAAGCTCTTCATAGTCTTTGCTTTTTTGGTCCTTATTTTCTATGACTGCGCAAAGGGGCGCACCGCAAGTTATGCCGTCAACTTCACCGCTTACAATTTTAAAGCTGTCGAGTTCCTTGCGCGTTGTGGAATATTTATTTTTGCCAGGCCTTCTTCTGTCTAAATTTTTCTCGATTAAATCGTAATTTATCTGGTATCCCGTCTTTATTCCGTCGATTACGACGCCAATTTCTTTTGAATGAGACTGACCGAATACAGTAATTTTGTAATTTTTGCCAAAACTATAGGACATTTATAGCACCTCCCAAGGACTCAAAATCTTTATAAAAATCTGTGTAGGATTTTTCAACGCACTCGCTATCAATTATTTCAACTGGCCCATCTGCAAAAGTTGCAGCAATAGCTGATGCCATTGCAATTCTGTGGTCGTTGTGTGAATTTATTTTTGTAGATTTAAAAGTGTCTATGCCGTCAAAAGAAAAAGAGTCTTCGCATAAATCGACCTTTACTCCCAAATTCTCGAGCATTTCAACAGTGCTTTTAACTCTGTCGCTCTCTTTTAGCCTAAGCCTTTTTATGTTTATAATTTCCGTGCAACCGTAGGCGAGTGCAGAGATTACACACAAAATTGGCACGGTATCTGGAATGTCTCTTGCGTCCAAAATTCTCATGTCTTCTGCAGAATTTATTTTTTTAAGTTGGTACTCATCTTTTGAAATATTTTGAAAACCCAATTTCTTTAAAAATTCCAAAGCCTTTTTGTCGCCCTGCTTTGAATTTTTATTTAAGCCTTTAACTTTCACGCCAGCTGCAAGGAAGAAAAGAGCATTGCTCCAGTCTCTTTCGACAACATATTCTGTTGCTACAAAAGTGTTTTTGCAGAGAAATGTCTTTCCATCTTCAATAATTTCTAGCCCAAACTTTTGAAGAACATGGGTTGTGATGTCGATGTAGGGCCTAGATTCAAGCTCTGTTGTGATTCCAATTTTAAAATCTTTATCACTGGCGCCCGATGCAAGCATTAGTCCCGAAATAAACTGTGAGCTGACATTGCCTGGGATTTTGAAATTAAAATCAACGAGCTTCCCACTTAAATAAATCGCGTCGCCATCTTCATAAATCTCCACTCCGTGCTTTGGCAAAAGGTCAAAGTATATGGAGTTCGTTCTACCGATTAAACTTCCCTCGCGAACAATTTTTGCATCGAGTCCAAGCGTTGCAATTATTGGGATGATTAGCCTAAGAGTAGTGCCGCTTTCGCCAACGTTTAAAGTTACGGGGCTCTTAAATTTCTTAGGTGGAATTATGTGAAATTTATTCCCGCTGCGATTTATACTTGCGCCGAGCGATGTTATTGATCTAAGACTCGCTTCGATGTCTTTTGAAAGATTATCAATTATAATAGTAGAATTTCCATTCGAAAGGAGAGAGGCAAGTATGGCTCTGTGGGCATAGGATTTTGAAGTTATGGCAGAAATTTCACCACTTAATTTTTGGTTTTCAATAATTCTATTCATCATCTTTACCTAATTCAATAACTTTTCTGAGCTCATCGAAAGTAATCCTTTTACTTATAACTTCGCCAATTCTAACGGGGAAAATTTCATTAATCATATTGGCCTTAATCTTTTTGTCGTGCTTTAAAACCTTAAGAATTTCATCAGTATCAAAATCGTAATGAGTGGGAAGCTCATACTTATTAAAGGCATTAATTAAATCTTTAGAGTAGTCTTTTTCGGAAATGCCAAGCTTGTAACTTGCCCTTGCCATGTAAATTGTTCCGATTCCAATGCTCTCGCCGTGATTTAAAGAATAGTTGGAGAGACTCTCAATTCCGTGACCTAGAGTGTGACCAAGGTTAAGCTTCTGCCTCTTGCCCTTATCCTTCTCATCGTCTTTAACAAAGCTAAGCTTAATATTTAAAGAAGTGGAGATAATTTTTTCGTAATTAAGATTGTCGCTATCTCTTAAATATTTAAATAAGCTCTCGTCCTTTAAAACAGAATATTTAAAAATTTCTGCCATTCCATTATTTATATTTCTCTTGTCGAGAGTCTTTAAAAAACTGTAGTCAATGTGGACGTACTCGGGGAAGTAGAAGCTTCCGATTTGATTTTTAAGACTAAGAAAGTTTACACCGTTCTTGCCGCCAACAGACGAGTCAATCATGGAAAGAAGGGTCGTCGGAACAGAGATAAAACCAATTCCGCGAAGATAAGTAGAAGCAACAAAGCCGGAGATATCTCCAACAACTCCGCCGCCAAAAGCTATGATCTTATCGCCTCTGTTAAAATTCATCTTAGACAAAAACTCATTTATCTTAATATAATTTTCAATAGACTTAGAATTTTCACCTGCAGGAAAGCTATAGATAAAATAATCTCTACCTTTCATAAAGCTTTCAATTCTTTTCTCGTAAATATTAAGAACATTCTCATCGGTTATAACTAAAAATTTGGACTCATGATTTTCGTCTAAATAATTTATTAAACCTTCATCATTTTTGTAAACAATATCTATAAAATAATTATTATCTTTAACTTTTATTTTCATAACAACCTCTACATAAATTATACCTTGATTCTATCACAAAAATTAAAAATATTGAAAGATATCAGTTTAGGAAATTTGCAAAACAAAAAAGACCACTGCAATGCAATGATCTTTTTAAAATATGTGCGACTGATGTCGCAAAATTAAGTAATTAGAAATAAAAGACTTACGTATTCTTACAAAACTAATCTTCGTTTTCTTTTTCCAATTCACAAGATAAGATTTCGTGTGAATAACTACAAATTTCTGAAAACTTAATGAGATCTTCCATAGAAAATTTTTCTAATAGAATATCTGTAGCATTAGTTATGTCGTCGTTATCGTATCTCTTGTGAGCCATTGAAGTCTCTTTACCAAGCTCTGTGGTATAAAGGTGAAATACTTTGCCGTCAGATGTAGAATTTTCTCTGTAAACTAAGTCTTGCTTCATTAATTTTCTTACGGTCTGGGATATAGCAGAAGTCGTTCTGTTCCAAATTTTTGCGATTTCAGTTACAGTAGTACCTGGATTATCATAAATTTGTGTCAAAATATGAACTTCAACAAGAGTAAGTTTAGGTCCGCTGCCGTAGTCCTTTCTTTCATTAAAATAATTAGCATAAGCAAGAACAAAATCATAAACTGGCACCACTATTTCACTTAGTTTTGCATATTTAGCATTTGTACTTTTGTCGTTGACACTTTTATCATTGAGAGCTTCAACATAATCAGTGTAAAAAACATCCTTATCCATAATTCACCTCATTCCTATAATACCACAGTTCCTTATAAGTGACAAGATAACTAAAGTGTGAGGGAATCGACATATTAATATTAACAACCAAAATAAAATTAAATATAATTTACAAAATGAAATTTCGTTTCAAATAAATGCAAAAATTTAACTAGT
>NZ_JBMNPQ010000071.1:0-7820 GCF_050943655.1 Peptoniphilus sp.
CCAATGTAAATAAGAATCAATAGTATTTAAAAATTTTTCTTTAAATTTTGTAATTTTTTCATAATTGTTATAATATATGTACAAGTAATAATGTTATTAGTTAAAGGAGAAATTATGGAAGATTATAAGAAAATGTTAAAAGATAAAAATTTAAAAGTAACTAAAGGTCGACTAGCAGTGCTTGAACTTTTAAACGCTTCGAAAGTTCCCATGAACGCTGAGCAGATTTATGAAGATATAGATAAAGAAGCAGTGCCAAGCTTTACTTCCCTATACAGAATTTTAAAACAACTTGCTGATGAAGACTTACTTAAAAAAAATCTTTACTCCAACGGACTTTTATATTATGAAACTGCAAAACTTGGTCACAGACATTTTATCATCTGCTCAAAATGCGGAAAAATTTCATCAATAGAAAAATGCCCATTGCATGAATTTGACGAGGCAGCGGCAAAAGAAACTGGATATGTAGTTGAATATCACAGCGTAGAACTCGTTGGTATATGCCCTGAATGTCAAAAAAAGGATGAGTGATATCCCACTATGTGGAATCTAAACCGTAATGCAAAATAATCCTTTACTTTTTCCTTAAAATAGTTATAATATATATAGTGATTTGATTAGTATAATCCTTAAACTTATTAATATTACTAAAATCCTTTACTTATGTATGAAATCACTATAAAAGACTTCTGATTCACCCCACAGAAGTCTTTTTTTATTTACATATTTAATTTTTATAAAAGTGTAGTTACAAAACCACCTATTATAATTAGTGGAATACCAAAGAATGTGAACATCGGTATACAAGTATCTCTAATGTGGTCATGTTGTCCGTCAGCATTAAGTCCTGATGTTGGTCCAAGAGTTGTATCAGATGCAGGCGAACCGGCATCGCCACATACTGCTGCAATTGTTACAAGTAAAATTGTTGCCATTGGTGAGTAACCAAGTTTCATTGCGATTGGAACATATATTGCAGAAATAATTGGCACTGTACCAAAGGATGTTCCTATACCTAGTGTTATTAAAAGTCCAAGTAAAATCATTACATAAGAAGCAACAAGTTTTGATCCACCAAGAAGTGAAGTTGCATAATTAACTAATTGATCTACTGCTCCAGACTCAATTACAACATTGGCATATCCTGCTGCAATTAACATTACAAAGGCGATAAAGCCCATCATCCTAATTCCACCATCAAGCATATTTTGCATGTCGTCCCACTTAATTGCTCTAGTTGCAACGATAAAGATTAGTCCAATAAGTGCTCCAAGTGGAAGTGAGTCTGTTAAAATTTGAACTCCAACAGTTATAAGACCTGAGATGAAAATTAAAACATGTCTCTTCTCCATCTTTACATTTTTTAAATCTTCTTCATCAACTAAAATATCTTTATATTCTCTTTCTCCAGAAAATACTATTAATGCGACAACAAGTCCTACGGCCATTATTGCTGCAGGTATCCAGTTAGTTTTAACTACATCTGCGTGACTGATGTTAAGTCCACTTGATTTAAAAGATTCAACGATAAGTCCTTGGAAAATTGCACCATATCCCAAAGGAATTGCAATGTATGGCGCTTTAAGTCCAAATCCAAAAGATACTGAAAGCATCTTTCTGTTCATCTTTAATTTGTTCATCACACTTAATAGTGGCGGTATTAATATTGGAATAAAAGCAATGTGAATTGGAATTATTGTCTCTGCTACAGTTGCAATAACTACAATAATTAAACAAAGAACAACCTTGTTATCCTTTACGAGATTGCTTATTTTTTTCGCCATTATAGCAGCTGCACCTGTCTCCTCCATTGCAAAGGCAAGTGAACCTAGTAAAATATAGCTAAGTGCAGTCTCGGCATTATTTCCCATTCCGCCAATTAAAATTGACATCGTATCTGTAATATTTAAGCCTGAAAATAATCCTGCAGAAATTGCTGCAATCATCAAGGCAAAAAATACTGGAACCTTAAGTACACTTAAGACCGCAAGTATTATTACAGATAGTACTACTCCATTTGTTAATATCATCTGTCTCCCCTTTCTTTAATTTTTAAGTTCCCTCAAAAATCAATATGTTTTTTATTATATACCCTTTTTCATGCAGATGTCTAAAGTTTATTTAAAAATACAAAAAAAGACACAGAGAAATTTTCTTTCAATGTGTCTTAATTTTAGTATATTACTTAATCTTGCAGATTAAATTATTTTTAAATTTTTTTAAATATTTTAAATCAAAATTTATCGTCTGAGTCAATTGATGAGTCATTTGGGCTTTCTATATCATTTTTAGCATCAATTTGAGTTTCTTCTGATGAGTTATCTGATGTATTAGATTCATCATCGATATCAGAAGTTTTAGAGTTATCAGAAGCCTCATAGTCTCTTAAAATTTCCATAAACTCATCGCCAGTGATTGTCTCCTGTCTCAATAAATACTCTGCAATGGCATGAAGAGCCTTAATGTTGTCGCGCAAAATTTCCCTTGCCTTGTCATGAGCCTCTTCAATAATTTTTTGAACGGCGTTGTCGATTTCATATTGAGTCTGTGGTGAACATTGAAGTGACGCATCTCCACCTAGATACATATTGGACATGCTTTCCAATGCCACAAAGCCAAACTCATCAGTCATACCAAATCTTGTTACCATGGCTTTGGCAATTTTTGTTGCCTTTTCAATATCATTTGAAGCACCACTTGTCCTTGAGTTAAATATAATTTCCTCAGCACTTCTGCCACCAGTTAGTGTAACTATTGTGCTAAATGCTTCTTCTTTTGACATTAAGAATTTTTCTTCCTCGTCAACTTGCATAGTGTATCCAAGTGCACCTGAAGTTCTTGGAATTATTGTAATCTTGTGAACTGGAGCTGTACCTTTTTGCTTTGCTGCAACAAGAGCATGTCCCACTTCGTGATATGCAATAATTCTTTTTTCTTCTTGCGATATAACAGCATTTTTCTTTTCATAACCTGCGAGCACTACTTCAACAGACTCTTCCAAATCTCTTTGGCTCATTTTATCTCTGCCTTCGCGAACTGCTCTAAGTGCTGCTTCGTTTACCATATTGGCAAGGTCTGCACCACTTGCTCCTGCTGTTGCTCGTCCCACATGTTCATAGTCAATGTTATCTTCTTTTTGAATTTTTTTGGCATGAACTTTTAGTATTGCAACTCTGCCTGCAAGGTCTGGAAGTTCAACTGGAATTCTTCTATCAAATCTACCTGGTCTTAAAAGAGCTGGATCAAGTGAATCTGGTCTATTTGTTGCCGCAAGTATTACTACACCGCTTCTTGCATCAAATCCATCCATTTCTGATAGAAGTTGGTTTAAAGTTTGCTCCCTTTCATCATTTCCTGAAAAGCCACCTACTTCTCTCTTTTTACCAATTGTATCAATCTCGTCAATAAATATGATACATGGTGCCTTTTCTTCAGCCTGTTTAAATAAGTCTCTAACTTTTGCAGCACCAAGACCTACAAACATTTCAACAAAAGCAGAACCTGAAATTGAGAAAAATGGTACTCCAGCTTCACTTGCTACTGCCTTTGCAAGAAGTGTCTTTCCTGTTCCAGGAGGTCCAACTAATAGAGCACCCTTTGGAAGTTTTGCACCAATCTTTGTATATTTTTTTGGATTGTTCAAAAAGTCAACCAGTTCACTCAGTGCCCCTTTGGCCTCTTCTTGACCGGCAACAGAATCAAATCTTATTCCATCTGTGGACTCGACATATATCTTTGCCCCACTTTTACCCAGGTTCATCGGCCCAATTCCGCCGCCATCGCCAATTCGTCCCATCACAATTTTAGAAACGATGAGCCAAACGACTACTAGCATAAAAATTGTTCCCACCGTTGATATGATCATTGAAAGGAACGGATTAATCTCTTCCTTATATATTTGATCACTCTTTACATCATTTGCAATAAGTCTATCAACTAAATTAGGATCGTAAATTTTATTTGTTTCGTACTTTTCTGTTTTTCCGTCATTTTTTACTTCAAAGGCAACTTTCTTTTCTGTAAGCTGTACCTTAGTTACCTTCCCATTATTTAACATTTTGACAAAACTTACATAGTCAGTTGTTTTTATATTTTCATCTTGATTAAGCTTTGGTATAAAAACTATGGCTATGGCATAAAAAGTTACAATTGCCAAAATTATATAAAATATAGTGGGAATAAATTTTTTAAAATCATTATTCTTTTTCGACAAAATATCTCCCTCAAATCTATGCAATTATTTTAAAGGATAAAGAAAAAATTTTTGGGCGAACCCAAAAATTAATTTAGTTTTCTCCTGTTTTTAATTGCTGTTGAAATAGTTAATTCGTCATAAAATTCTAAATCTCCACCAACTGGCAAACCATAGCCAATTCGAGAAACAACGACATTATATGGTTCTAAGAGATTTTTTAAATACATTGCCGTAGTGTCTCCATCTGCAGTTGGATTAGTAGCTATTATGACTTCTTTTACACTTCCATCTTCCAGCCTTTTTAAAAGTTCGCGCGCTTTGATATCATCAATTGACCTGCCCTTCATTGGAGAGACTACTCCGTGAAGAACGTGGTACTTTCCGTTAAAGCTCATTGATCTTTCCATTGCCTCAACATCTTTTGGATATTCAACAACACAAATAACCGAGTCATCTCTATTTGGGTTAGAACAAATTTCACAAGGATCAGTGTCGCTAAAATTCATACAGACGCTGCACTGAACTATTTCTGTCTTTGCTCTAATGATAGAACTTGCAAGCTCTTTAACCTCAATATCATCCATATCAATTATATGATATGCTAAGCGCTGAGCTGTTTTTGAACCGATGCCAGGAAGTTTATTTAATTTTTTAATTAAGTCTTCTATTGGTCCAGATTTACTCATTACTTATTAAAGTCCTGGTATATTTAATCCGCCAGTAAATTTGCCCATTTGTGATGACATTTTTTCTTCAGCAGATTTCATTGCAGAATTTACAGCAACTACAATTAAATCTTCTAACATTTCAACATCATCTGGATCAACTGCGTCTTTATCTAATTTAATGCTAATTAGCTCTTTGTTACCATTTACAGTTGCTTCAACTGCTCCGCCACCAGCACTTTCTGTAATCTCTTGTTTTTGTAAATCTTCCTGCATTTGTTCCATTTGTTTTTGAAGCTTTTCAATTTGCTTCATCATGTTGTTTCTTCCGCCTCCGCCTGGGAAGCCTGGATATCCACCTCTAGCCATAATTCCTCCTATTTAAATTAAATTTCTTCTATATTTTCTTTGCCAAATAAATCTTCTAGCTTATTAGTTTTTCTGTCTTTTTTATAAGTCATGTGAACATCAATTTTAATTCCATAAACTGCCTCAAAGACATCTCCAATGAGTGCCTTGTTCTCATCATTGTTACACATTTCGTAATACATCTTATCAGTATTTGAAAAATCAATTTCTAAAAGATTATTTGTAAAACTCTTTAGACTTCCATTTACAAGTGATGCGACCAAAGAGAATTTTTTTGTTTTTAATTCTTTTAAGATATTGTCCCAATTAGATTTAATTTCATCTATTGTAATATCATCTTTAATTATATCAGATTTAGCTTCATTTTCAATATTTGGGGATTCTTCTAACTCCTCTGTTTTACTAGTAGTATCTTTATCATCTGATCTAGTTGATAAGTTTTTTTGATTTAAATTTTTCTTGTAAGTATCATCAAGATTTTCTTTTCTATTACTACTACCTAAAGTCAGATGGTCATAATCAGGACTCGAGTTTTTAATAGATTTAAAATCTCCTTTTTTAACTATTTCTTCCAAGCTTTCAATTCGAGATATTATTTCTTTTTGATTTAGACGCATTGTGATTTTTATTGCGCTCATTTCCAATATAACTCGTTTATTTTCTGCATATCTCATGTCGATACTTAAATCTTTAAGTCTATCAATTATTTCCAACAATTCATAAAGTTCTATTTTATCAGCTTGCAGATGAAAATCCTTTAAGTATGTTGAGAATACAATTTTTTGCGGTTCTCTTAGAGTCTTAACGAGCATGAGATCTCTAAAGTGACTTAGAAGCTGCGATGTTAAGATAGAAAAGTCTATCCCCTCGTTTGCAATATCATCAATAAGTTCTAAGACCCTATTTGCATCTTTTTCGATTAACGCATCTGTCAGTGCAAATATTAGCTTGTTAGAAGATATTCCCATTATCCTCATTGCATCTTCTACTTCAATATAATCTTTATCTATTGTAAGAAGTTGATCTAAAACAGAAAGTGCATCACGCATTGCACCATCAGAACTCTTTGCAATTAAATTATAAACTTCTTCATCGCATGATTTGTTTTCAAGCTCTGCAATTCTCGAAAGATTTTTTACAATATCTTCGTTGGATATCCTCTTAAAATTAAATTTTTGGGCACGTGAGAGTATGGTAGCAGGAATTTTTTCTATTTCTGTGGTTGCTAGTATAAATATTAGATGAGTTGGTGGCTCTTCCAAAATTTTTAATAGCGCATTAAAGGCTCCTTTAGAGAGCATGTGAACTTCATCTATAATATATACTTTGTATTTTAATTTTGTGGGTGGATAAATTACTTTATCCTTTAGCTCCCTTATGTCGTCGACACCATTGTTTGAAGCAGCATCCATTTCCACTACATCAATTGCTCGCTCTTCTAATATTGCTTTACAATTTTCGCATTCATTACATGGATTGCCATCTTTTGGATTTAGACAATTTACTGCTCTTGATAATATTTTTGCAGCTGATGTCTTTCCCGTTCCTCTTGTGCCAGAGAATATATATGCATGATTTAATTCATTGTTTTTTACTTGATTTTTAAGAGACTCTACTACTGTCTTTTGTCCATACAACTCGTCAAAAGTCTTGGACCTGTATTTTCTATAAAGTGCTTTGTACATTTTCTCACCTGATTATATTATACATGAGTATCTGTAAATAAAAATAAAATTTATTTATTTGTTTTTTATTATTTCTTCTAAAAATTTTAACATCTTTTTCACAAAACTATCACAACCATCCATTAGTATATAGGTAAAGAAGATCAATGAAGATCATTTAGGAGGAAATTATAATGAAAAACTTAAAGAAAATCGCTAGTGTTGGACTTATTTCAGTATTAATGTTAGGCATGGTTGCTTGCCAAGGTAAAGATAACCAAGCAGCAAACAATGCAGCTAACGCTGAAAAAAATGCTGTTGAAGAACAAGCTAATGCAAACAAAGCTGAAGTAAACGCAAACGCAGAAGCTGAAAAAGAAGCTATCAACAACAAAGCTGAAGAAAACAAAGCTGAAGCTAACAATGCAGCAGCTGAAAACACAGCTGAAACTGAAAACACAACTACAGAAAACACTGCAAAATAATTTAACTTAGTGTTTATAAGGGAGCCCATTCATTGGGCTTCTTTTTTTATCAATATTAATTTATCATTTCCAAATTATTTTTTTCTCCCTAAAAACTTTAATGACATATATGTTATAATATTAAATAAAACGAAAGAAAGAAGGTGTGCTCTTGTATTGCCCAAATTGTGGAAACAAAGTTTCTGAGAACGATAATTTTTGTGCTGTTTGCGGTAAAAATCTGAAGAATGTACATATCAAAGTTGAAGGTACTGATTCGAAAGATTCTAAAGCAAAAAAAGAATTATCTGAAGAGACTCGAGTTTTTAAACCAATATCTATAGATAAGATCGACACAACTGATGAAATTAAAAATATTATAGCTGAAGTCGATAAAAAGATTTCCAAGAATATAGCTGATTATGAAACAGGAAGTGCTGGCCTTTCTTCTAATAAAGAT
>NZ_JBMNPQ010000072.1:0-7409 GCF_050943655.1 Peptoniphilus sp.
AATGGTGCGGAAAGGGGGACTTGAACCCCCACGCAAATTAATGCACATGCCCCTCAAACATGCCTGTCTGCCAATTCCAGCACTCCCGCGAGCACATTAATTATTATAAGACAAATTTACATTATTGTCGAGTTTTTTATTTTTATTTTACATTTAATATAAAATTTCAAAACCCTCTGTGTTTAAACTAAGTTCGTGCATCTCCCAACTTAATTCTAAACTATTTTTAAATTTATTAAAATCTTCTCGAATGCTTTTATCTTTCTTTGCAATTGCCATAATAGTAGGCCCTGCTCCGCTTAAATAACAGCCCAATGTGTTGTTATTTAAAAATTGAAAGATCTCTTTAAAGTCTGGAATAAGTTCTCCCCTATAGTTTTGATGAATTTTATCTTCAAGGCCTAGTTTTAAATTTTCATCCTGTCCAAGCATCAATGAAGAAATAAGAAGTGCAGTCCTTGAAATATTAAAAACTGCATCTTCTCTAGAATAATTTTTAGGAAGAACGCTTCTAGCCTTTTCAGTTTTTAGTTCAAAATCAGGAATTAGTGTAATAAATTTGTATTCGTTTTTTGGTTTTATAACTGTCGTGATGTTTTTCCCGTCTTCGTTAATTGTTGCCGTAACATTTCCAAAAATTGCTGGAGACACATTATCTGGATGGCCTTCAATTTCTAAAGCAATTTGAAGTATCTCTTGCCTATTAATTTCTCTATCTAAAATTAAATAAGCTCCAACAATCCCACCAACTATGCAGGCAGATGAACTTCCCAAACCGCGTGACATTGGAATATTTGATGTTACTTTAATGTTGACAGGAACTACCTTCCCTTTAAATTTTTCAAAAGTTTTTGCATAAGATAAATAAATTAAATTATCTTCTGCATCAGAAATTTCTTCACCTTCAATTATTTTTGACTCATCACTTTTTGTGAATTCAAATTCGTTATATAGGTTTAAAGCAAGGCCCAAAACGTCAAATCCTGGGCCTAGATTGGCACTTGTTGCCGGAACTCTAATTTTCATTTCTATCACTTACAAACTCCATAATGTTTTCTAAAATTTTTTCTACTTCAATAGATTTTTTGTGAAAAACTTCTTTATCTTTTAAATTTAAAATATCACTTGGCACCTTTATTTTGCTGTAATCCTCAAATGATTTTAAATCAGAAAAAACATCTCCCGTTCTATTAACTTCATGAAATTCATTTAAAATTGTATCAGCAAATTTAAAAGGGCTCGCAGTAGATAGTATTACAATTTTTTCTTTTGCATCTGTCTCTTTTTTATAATCATCAGATACTTTTTTTGCAACTGCTGTGTGAGGATCGATTAAATATTTATCTTCGTCATAAACTTTTTTTATCTCTTTTAAAGTATCCTCTTCATCGCAGTTACCTGCATAGAAGTCACTAAATTTATGCTTCAAATTATAAATTTTATTTTTAGACAAATCATCTTGTAGTTTTTTTACGAGTTCACTATCTTTTGTCTCGTGATACAAAAGTCTTTCAAGATTACTAGAGATAATTATGTCCATTGATGGTGAATTTGTAACCTTAAGGCTCCTGTTGGCGTCATATATGCCAGTGTTAAAAAATTCTGTCAATACATTATTTTCATTAGATGCAATTACCAGCTTTTTAACAGGAAGTCCCATCTCTTTTGCATAAAAACCTGCTAGTATATCGCCGAAATTTCCAGTTGGAACTACAAAAGACACCTCATCTCCCAAATTAATTTCATTATTTTTAACAAGCTCGTTATAAGCATGGAAATAATAAACAATTTGGGGAAGAAGCCTTCCAATATTTATTGAATTGGCAGAAGATAGGATATAATTTTCTTTTTTTAAAGATTTTTTTACATCTTCGTCAGTAAAAATTTTCTTAACTGAGCCTTGTGCATCGTCAAAGTTCCCGTCAATTCCCATCACAAGGGTATTTGGTGAGTTGACTGTAGTCATTTGAAGTCTTTGTATTTTGCTCACGCCATTTTCTGGAAATAAGACTGCAATGTCGATGTTTTCTAAATCTCTAAATCCATATAGGGCGGCACTTCCCGTATCGCCACTTGTTGCCGTTAATATCAGTATTTTATCCTTAATATTTTTAGATTCAATTGCATTTTCCATAAATAGTGGCAAAATACTTAGAGCAAAATCTTTAAAAGCGTGAGTGTTTCCGTGATACAATTCTAAATAAAAATCTTCGCGTGCCTTAGTTAAAGGCGCTGGATTTTTGGGAAAATTATTTGTATAGGCTTTATCTATTATCTCCTTTAACTTCTCATCTGGCACATCAGTTAAGTAAATACTTAAAATTTCAAATGCCAATTCTTTATAGGATAAATCTTTAAGGCTTTCTAAATTGACTTTCGGGAAATTTTCTGGCACAAATAGCCCGCCGTCAGGTGCAATTCCCATGAGAACAGCATCATTAAATTCAACTTTTTGTGATGGATTTCTTGTAGAGAAAAATTTCATACTTACCTCCTAATCTATTTTTGCCAAGAAATAATAGCCACTTTCTACTTTTCTTACTATATCAATAACTTCAGATAATTCTATCTCTTTCGTAAAAACGTGTAGATCGCAAGTCTCGATTTTTTCATCAACTACATCTATATCAAAATTTACAAAATCTTTTGGAAGTCTGAGATAGAATTTTGATTTTAATTCTGAGTTTGAAAGATTTATCTCTTCGCCACTGTGCACATAGGACACCGCATTATCACAAGAGATATCAACTAAATCCCTAAGTATTGAATCAGAAGTGGGATATCTTCCTGCCCCCTCTCCAACGAAGGACACATCTTTAATATTATCTCCAGTGAAAGATATAATATTTGTAGCACCGTTTATATTGTAAAAAACAGAATTTTCATCTACTGCAGCGGGCATTACGTAAGAAAAATATTTTCCGCATTCATATCTCGCTTCACCAATTAATTTTAAAGAGTAGTTTTTTTCTGATAAAACTTTAATATCATTTGCATTTATTTTATCTATTCCAGCAGTAAAAATTTCTTTTTCCAAAACTTTTCTATTAAAAATTAATGAAGATAAAATCCTCGTCTTTCTGCGAGTGTCAATTCCCAAAACATCGGCACTCGGATCTGGCTCTGCAAAACCAAGGTCTTGTGCTTTTTTAAGAGCCTCGTCATAATCTGTTCCACTTTCAGTCATCTCAGATAGTATAAAGTTACAGGTACCATTTAAAATTCCGCGCACGCTTGTAATGTTATTAAATGGCAAATCTTCCAAAATAGATTTAATTATGTGGACTCCACCTCCAACGGAAGCTTCGTACAAAAATTTCACATCATATTTTTTGGAAAGAGTAAATAATTCTTCAAAATATTTTGAAACCACAGCCTTATTCGCTGTCACTACATTTTTCCCTTTTTGAAATGCACTCTTTAAATAGAAAAATGCCTCATCCTCTGTCGCAGTAACTTCAACAATTGTGTCAATTTCGTCGTCATTTAAAAGTAAATTAAAGTCATCTGTAAATATGATATTTTTGTCAAAAGGCTCTCTCTTTTTGTTAATATTATTAATTAAAACAGTTTTTACAGAAATGTCTCGCCCAGTGTAATTTTTAATTTTCGACTTGTTTTTAAAAATTAATTCTTCGACGCCCTTTCCAATATTTCCAAAACCTATTAATGCTATTTTCATTTTTATCCTCTTATTAAAAGTTCAGCAATTTGAACTGCATTAAGTGCTGCACCCTTTCTAGTATTATCGCCGACAGACCACAGATTTAAGCCATTATCTAAAGAAAAGTCGCGCCTAATTCTTCCAACATAAACATCATCTTTTCCTTCAGATACAATTGGCATTGGATAAATTAAATTTTCTGGATCGTCGTATAATTTTATACCAGGATAATCGCCTATAAGTTTTTTCACATCGCCTAAATCAAATTCTTTTTCCAGTTCAACATTAATTGATACGCAGTGTGAATATTTTACGGGAACTCTTGCAGTAGTCGCTGTTACTTTTAAATCATCATCGTGCAAAATTTTTCTAGTTTCGTTAATCATCTTCATTTCTTCTTTTGTATAACCATTTTCCAAAAAGTCGTCTATGTGCACTATTACATTGTTTGCAATTTGGTATGGATATTTATCATGAGTTCCATTTTCTAAATCTTTTAATCCGCCAATTCCAGAGCCAGATACAGCCTGATAAGTTGAATACACAACTCTTTTTAATCCATACGCTTCATCGAGTGGCTTTAGCGGAAGTACAGATTGTATTGTTGAGCAGTTTGGATTTGCGTAAATTCCATAACCCATATTGACATCCTCTGGATTAATTTCTGGAACTATTAGGGGGACGTCTTTATCCATTCTAAAATGTGAACTGTTATCCACAACTTTTACGCCTTTTTGTGCTGCAATCTTTGCAAATTTTTCGCTCACACTTCCACCTGCCGCAAATAGTGCAATATCTATATCTTGGTCAAAAGAATTTTCAGTAAGTTCTTTTACTATAATATCTTCACCATTAAATTTAATGCTACTTCCAGCTGATCTTTTTGAACTCATTGGGTAGAGCTTATCTACAGGGAAGTTTCTTTCTTCCAATATTTCTAAAATTTTTCTTCCTACTAAACCAGTCGCTCCAACTACTGCAACATTGTATTTTTTCATCATTACACCTCAATTAAATGCTTCATAAATTGACTTAATAGCTTTTTCAAAATCCTTATCCAATACGCCGATAATTATATTTAACTCACTTGAACCTTGGCTTATCATTCGCACGTTCACATCATTATTGCCAAGAGCGGTAAAAATTTTTCCAGACGTACCTTTACTATTTACCATTCCCTTTCCAACAATTGCTATTAAAGAAATACCGTGCTCAACGCTTATGGACTTTGGATTTGTATATATTTTAATCTCTTCAATAATTTTGTCGAGCTTTTCGACAATTTTTCCAGTATCAACTATTAGTGAAACAGTATCTATACTCGACGGCATGTGTTCAATAGGAATCTCATTAGTTTCAAATACTGACATGATTTTTCTAAAAAAGCCGTATTCTGTATTCATAAAAGTTTTCTCAATAGTTATTACACTAAATCCACGCTTGCCTGCAATGCCAGTGATATTGTTAGTTATCTTCTCATCATCATAATTTGGAATAATCGTAGTGCCCTTATCGCTGGGAGCATTTGTGTTTCTAATATTTATTGGAATTCCATATTTTTTTACTGGAACTATGGAGTCTTCATGCAGAACTGGTGCCCCCATGTAGGATAGTTCTCTTAGTTCTCTATAAGTTATATAGTCAATTGTCTTTGAGTTTTCAACAATTTTTGGATCGGCAACTAAAAATCCTGACACATCTGTCCAGTTCTCATAAATTTCTGATTTCAAGGCATTGGCTATAAGTGATCCTGTAATGTCAGAACCGCCCCTCGAAAAAGTTTTTATCTTCCCATTTTCATCTTGGCCGTAAAATCCAGGAATAACCGTATAGGGACTATCTTGCAAAACTTTTGATATTTCTCTTTCGGTTTTTTCTTCGTCTAAGTCACCGCGGTTAAAAAATATTATGTCCTTCGCGTCTACAAAGCTCCAACCTAAATAGTCTGCAAGAAGAATTGCATTAATGTATTCTCCCCTACTTGCAGTAAAATCTTTGGACGCACCATTTTGAATTTCTCCGTGAATATCTTTTAAAATTTTATCAATATCAACACTAAGTTCTAATTCATCTACAATCTCTTTGTATGTTTTCTCTATAATTTCGTATATCTCGTTAAAGTTTAAATCGTGACTTGCAAGCTGATAGCACATAAGTAAAAGGTCGGTGACTTTGTGAGAGCTTCTTACACCTTTACCTGGAGCTGAAACAACAATATATTTCCTCTCCTCATCAGATAGGGCTATGTCTTTTACCTTCTTAAACTGATTTGCATCAGCTAAAGAGCTACCTCCAAACTTTAAAACTTTCATTTTTTTCCTCCGTAATAAAAAACTCGATCCAAAAAGGACCGAGCGCAATACCTTCTTGATAAATCTTGGATAGTGAACTACCCCTTTAAAGCTTTGATTTAAGATAACACTTTATTTTAATATTGTCAATACATTAATGCATTGAGTTTTTGAATTAATCATTAGGATTTTTAACAAAACTTCTTGCACTTATCCAAGATTTATCGTTATTAAGTTTATAAAATTTATCACTTGTGTTGTTCCAACCGTCAATAATCTGAGCATAAAAATTTCCATCTTCATACTCTCGAAAGCCAACTCCAAGAATCCAGTGCCAATTGACAATCCCCTTCGCTATTAAAATCGCAACTATGTGACCATTTTCTATTTCTTCTTTATAATTAGAAATATTATTTACTTTTTTTGAGAATAATGAATACCCATTGGCTTTAAAAAATTTTTTTGCACTAGTATCAATGGAAAACACGGGACCATTGCCAACTATTTCGTGAACTTTTTTAAAAATTTTTATTTTATCGTTAGAATTTTCTCTATTGTAGTACAAAAACATGTTAGTTTCAGCCACAGCTGCACAGTGATTCTTTGCATATAAATTAGTTTGGCCAGTAGTTATCCAATTCATTTTATCTACACCATCAAGAGTCTTTGAAATATAATTTTTATTTGGCAAGTCCTTAGATTTTAAAAAAGCAAAGCTCTTGTGAAAAGAATTTGTCATGCTATTAAGAGATTTTTTTATTTTTTTCAAAAAATCACCTGACCTGTTAAACAATTATTGACGGATTGATTTTAAGATGTATTTCTAAATTAATCAACTACCTTTGCTCCCAAAGTGTTTACGAAATGTTTTAGTGCAAATTCGTGACCTGCTTTATCAAAACTTGCAACACCTTTTTCATGAACATAAACATCAAATCCCAAGTTGTATGCATCTATTGCAGTGTGCAATATGCAGATATCAGTGCAAACTCCAACTAAATGAATTTCTTTAATATCTCTCTCCCTAAGCTTGATGTAAAGGTCAGTAACAGCAAAAGCAGAATATCTAGTCTTATCCATGTAATATACATTTTTATTTAATTTAATTTCTTGATAATAATCTTCCAAAGAACCATATAACTCTCTTCCCCAAGTTCCTCTTATATTGTGTGGAGGAAATAATTTGCTCTCTGGATGGAATTCATCGTTTTCTTCATGAAGATCAATTGCAAAGACAATATAATCTTCGTTGTCAAAAAATTCTTTAGTTATTTTTAAAATATCTTCTTCTAAAACTTGTCCTGCTTCTCCACAAGTTAATTTTCCATCATCGTGAACAAAGTCATTTGTATAATCAATATTAATAAGTGCCTTATTCATAAAAACCTCCAAATAAATTAATAAAATATCTTTTATACATTGTAACATATATGTCCAGACTAGTTATTTATAAT
>NZ_JBMNPQ010000073.1:0-7173 GCF_050943655.1 Peptoniphilus sp.
GTCTTTAACTAAAATCATTCCGCCCTCGTCGTATTTTAAACCGAGTAGAGCTTCTCTATATTTTGGCGGAAAGATTACTGGAGCTCCTCTTCTCTTTTCAGTTCTTGGATAAGTTATAGCCTGATTTTTTTCATAAGCTTCAATTAATTTTTTGACAGTTTCAGCCTTAAGAAGCGGTTGGTCTGAGACAAAAAACATCATCGCACAGTCTTTATCTGTATTATTGACTCCAAGCTTTATTGAACTTGACTTTCCAACTTCGTTTTTGTCATTATAAATCGCTTTGAAGCCACGTTTCTTTGCATCTTCTAAAATTTCATCATAACTTGATACCAAAATAACTTCATGAAAATCAATCTCTTCCATTAAATCAAAAGTCCACTCATAAAGTTTTTTGCCCTTAAGTTCAAGTAGTAATTTATTTTGTCCCATTCGCTCAGACATTCCAGATGCCATTATTATCGCACTAATTTTCATATTTATCCTCCAATAGTGATCCATAGAAATATTTAATGTCTTCTGTTTCTTCTCTTAAATATTGAATAACTTCCTTCGCCCTTCTCTCTTCATCGAGGCTTTCGACTTGATTAAAGAAAACAAATTTTTCGCCGCTAAAATTTTTAAAAGGTCCTGGGTCTTCTTTTATCAATCTTTCAAATACAAATTTATCTACAACATCACTTGTTATTAATTTTCTAAATTCTTCATAATTATAAATAAAATCGCGAGAAATTTTTCTTCCAATGGTTTTTGCAGAAAAAACTGAAATTGTTTTGTTACTCACATTATATATTACAGGCTCATGACTCTTCCACATTTTTAGTGGCATATTTCGACATCCATCAGCCTCGATTAAAATATAATCAAAGTCATCTTTTATTTTTAATAAGTCTTCTTCATCTATTGCAGAAAATTTATCTTCATCTAAAATTTTCTCTCCAAGGGCGACAATTATATTTTCTTCATTATTTTTTTTATATTCACTTACGCTATCGTAAATATAATCTGCCTCATCTTCTCCGGGTATTTTAATTTTTGTCGACGTTGTTATTAAAACTCTACCTCTTTTTTTTAACTTCTTCGCCAGAGTATTCATGAGAGTAGTCTTTCCTCCAGAGCCCGTTATGGAGACTACATCGCCCTTTTCTATATTCATAAAATCTAAAATATTTGTACCCATTTTATCTCCTAAAAATAGGATCGTGCCGAGCACACTCCCATTCTAATTATTTCTCATCTTTAACAAATTCTTTTTTTGGCTTGCTATATGCAGTATCTTTCATTGGAAATTCACAGCGGAGAATCCCATCAAGTGCGTAGTATGCACCTTGTGCTGCTGATGCAATTGGAATAGTTGCAATCTCACCAATTCCCTTTGCGCCATAGGCAATGTCTAGTAGTTTTTCTTTTTCCACCAAGATTGGATAAATTTTTGGAACTTCTGTTGCTCTAAAAAGTCCAAGAGTTCCAAATTTAGCCTTAACTACAGAGTCAACTACTTTTAAATCCTCAGTAAGAGCATATCCTAGTCCCATAACGACTCCACCATCAATTTGTCCTTCGATGGTTGTGGGATTAATAACTTTTCCAGAGTCGTGAGCTGCATATACATCTTTAACAGTACCGTCGTCATTTAAAATCACAACATGAGTTGCAAATCCATAGGCAATGTGAGAAACAGGATTTTCTTTTTTCGAACCAAGCGGATCAGTTGGGTCAAAATATTCGTAGAAATATTCTTTACCCTCAAGCTCATCTAAAGTTTTATCTTTTAAATCTTTTGCAAGTTTTTCTCCAACTCTTCTCACAGCCTCGCCACTTATTAGAGTCTGCCTTGAACCAGATGATGTACCCGAATCAGGTGAATTTTCAGAATTTGGTCTTCTTATATTTATTTTTTCAAATGGAAGCCCAGTTGCCTCGCCAGTTATTTGCATAAATACTGTGGCCACTCCTTGACCTAGTCCTGAGGCTGCACAGTATACATTACATATTCCATCTTCAATTACTATTTTAGCTCTACCTTTATCTGGAAGTCCAACTCCAACGCCAGCATTTTTCATTGCACAGGCAATCCCCGCGCGGTCTTTATTTTTTTCATAAACATCTTTAACTGCAAGAAGAGTTTCAACAAGAGCTGTGGAGCAGTCTGCTATTTGTCCATTTGGAAGAACTTCTCCAGGCCTTATGGCATTTCTAAATCTAATCTCCCAAGGCGATATGCCGACTTTTTCTGCCAATAAATTTATATTGGACTCAAGTGCAAAGTTAGACTGACAAACTCCAAAGCCTCTAAAGGCACCAGCAGGAGGATTGTTTGTATAATATCCATAGCCGTCAATTTCTGTATTGTGATAATTATAAGGTCCAACAGAGTGAGTGCACGCTCTTTCCAAAACTGGTCCGCATAGAGATGCGTAGGCACCAGTGTCGAAATAAATTTCTGCCTTCATGGCCTTAAAAATTCCATTCTCGTCGCAACCAAGTGTAAAAGTTGCCTCCATTGGGTGGCGCTTTGGATGCCATCTAAGTGACTCGTCTCTTGTCATCTTGTGCTTTACTGGTCTCTTATAAAGGTAAGCTGCAAGAGATGCTGCTGGTTGAACAGACATATCTTCTTTTCCACCAAAAGCTCCGCCGACTAAAGTATTTTCTACTACAACTCTATTTGGTGTATCTTGCCAACCAAACATAATTAAAAGTTCTCTTCTCGTGTCATATACACTTTGGTCTGATGAATAAACTTTTACTCCGTCTTTATATGGAATGGCGACGCAGCACTCTGGCTCAAGATAGGCATGCTCTGTAAATGGAGTCTTGTACTTTTTAGTAACGACGTATGTACATTCTTTTAGAGCTTCTTCTGCATTGCCGCGTCTAACATGCCTTTCTTGACACAGATTTCCATTTGGATGAATCTTTGGTGCATCAGCTTTCATTGCATCTCTTACTGTTGAAACTGGCTTTAATTCTTCAAGTTCTATTTTAATTAATTTTTTTGCTTCTTCAAGAACTTTTGTATTTTCTGCAACTACAAAACAAAGTGCGTCGCCTAGAGATTTTGTGATTTCGCCCTTCTTTACAAAGACCTCCCAGTCCTGCTGTAGGTGACCGATTAAATTATTCGGCACATCATCTGCTGTTAAAACTCCAACTACTCCATCAAGCTTTAGGGCTTCGCTGTAGTCGATGTCCACAAATCTTGCTCGTGGGAATTTTGTCCTAACACAAGATCCATAAAGCATTCCTTCCATCTCAATATCATCAGCATAAATTCCAGTGCCTAAGATTTTTTCTCTCGCATCAACTCTTTGTGATCTCTGTCCTACTCGTGCACTTTTATCTTCATCTTCTATATTTAAGTCGCCTCTTAAAATTGCAGCAGCCATCTTTATTCCTTCTACAATTTTAGCATATCCCGTGCAGCGACAAATATTATTTTTGATTCCTTTTCTGATTTCGTCTTCAGTTGGATTTAGATTTTTTCTAATAACAGAAGCTCCACTCATTACCATTCCCGGTATGCAAAATCCACACTGCACAGCTCCCGCCTTTGTAAAGGCATACACAAATGCTTCTTTTTCTTCATCGCTTAGTCCTTCATTTGTGATTACTTCTGCGTCTTTAAGCTTTGAAAGCTTTACTGTGCATGATCTTTTATTTTCTTCTCCAACAAGTACTGTGCAAGTTCCGCAGGCTCCTTGACTGCATCCGTCCTTTACAGAATAAAGATGAAGATCGTCTCTTAAAAATCTTAAAAGACTCTTGTCCTCATAAGTCTCATAGGTCTTTCCATTTACATTTATAATATAGGCCTCTTTATTTTCTAATTTTTCACCTATCAATATATTAGCCATATTTCACCAACTCTCTAGAATTTTCGCTGTATGAATTTACCCCTTCCCTTTGTCGCAGAGTAAATTTCTTTATCTAAAATAATTTCTCCTCTTGAGATTACAGTTTCAACCTTTACTTTCGCTTCATAATTTTCATAAGTTGTGTAATCGCAATTTGAGTGTCTGTTTTCTTGTTTAATTGTGTAATCTTCGTATTTTAAAATTGCAATGTCGCCATCAAATCCAACTGCTATCTCGCCTTTTTTTGGATAAAGTCCAAATATCTTGCTTGGATTTTGTGACAAAAGTTCAACGAGTTTTTCTATAGGAATATTTCTCTTCATTCCTTCAGTGATAATTACCTCAAGTCTCTCCTCAACTCCCGGCGCTCCACCAGGTGCTGCAGTGAAATTATCTTTGTGAGGCAGCTTATCTAATTCGTAGAAAAATGGACAGTGATCTGTTGCAATTACATCTACATCTCCGTTTTTTACGCCATCCCAAAGTGCTTCAATATCTTCCTCTTTGCGAAGTGGAGGCGACATGATGTACTTTATACCTTCGGCATTTCCACCTTCTAAATATTTTGATTCGTCTAAAGTTAAATATTGTGTGCAAGTTTCACAGAATAAATTTTTAACTCCACGTGCCCTTGCTCTTTTTATTTCTTCAAGTCCCTCTTTTGTTGAAGTGTGGACGATGTATAATTTTGGACAGCCTGCAATCTCACTTAAATATATAAGTCTATTTATTGCTTCAGCTTCTGTCTCATTTGGTCTAGTCTTTGCGTGATAAATTGGAGATAGATTATTATTTATAATCGCCTCGCGCCTTAGCTCTTCTATTGCCCTATCATTTTCGCAGTGAACGCAGACAACTGTTCCAGTTTCTTTTGCCCTTTTTAGCACGCGAAGCATTTCGCCGTCGTCGAGCTTTCCGCTATAAGTCGTATAAATTTTTAAAGATACTATTCCTATGTCGTAGATATCTTTAATCTCTTCTAATAAATCGTCGTCAAGTTCATAGAGTGCTCCGTGAAATGAATAGTCAATTACAGCTTTTCCATCTGCCAAGTCGTGATAGTGAGAGATCATGTCCCTAAGACTTGAACCTTTTGAAAGAGATGCTATATGATCTACAATTGTCGTTGTTCCGCCGTGGGATGCTGCAACTGTTCCAGTATAAAAATCATCAACTGCAACATACTCGCCAAGGTCAAGGCTCATGTGAGTGTGCACATCAACTCCACCTGGCAATACTAATTTTCCTTCTGCGTCTATAATTTTATCTGCATCAATTTCTAAATTTTTTCCAATTTTTGTAATTTTCTCGTCTTCAATAAAAATATCTAACATATCACTTTTTTCAGACAAAATTACTTTCCCGTTTTTAATAAGTAATGACATTTTTACCTTCTTTCAAGCATTGATATCTATAAATTTAAACTCGCTCACATCAAAGAGTCCCTCGTCTGTCAATTTTAAATTGGGAATCACAGGAAGTGACATAAATCCAAGCGTCAAAATCGGATCGAGACTCTTGCAATTTACTCCCAAATTATTTTTAATTGCATCTAAAACTTTTTCTAATTTTAGACTAGTCTCTTCAACTGTTCCAGAAGACATGAGTCCCGCAATCTCAAGTGGCAAACTTGCCAAGACTTCTCCATTTGAGACTACAGTTATCCCACCGTTTATATTTTTAATTTCTTCCATTGCTCTATAAATATCTTTATCGTTATCGCCAATAATTATAATATTGTGTGAATCGTGAGCAATTGTTGAAGCAATTGAGCCATTTTTTATCCCAAAGCCTTTTATTATTCCTTTTCCAAAGCTATCAAGACCATTGTGCCTTTCGATTACAATTAATTTTTGATAAACATCATCTGCTTTAAAGACTCCATCGTGAACAGGGACTTCTTCAACTAATTTTTCTGTCAAAAGTTCATTTGGATTAATTCCAATTACATTTGCCCTATTTGAATTTAGCTTTATCTCAAAATCTTCTAATCTTCTGTCGTGGACTTTAACTTCTCCAATACTTTTTATATCAGTTTTCGACTTAATCTCTCTTAAAAGTTTTTTGCCTTCACTAATCTTTTTGCCATCAATATAAACAGAATCAATCACAAATTTTACTATATCGTCTAATACAATAAAGTTTGCTTCATAACCTGGTGCAATAGCTCCTTTACCTTTAAGGTCGTAACATTTTGCGGCGTTTATCGTCGCAATTTTTATTGCATCAATTGGATCTATTCCATTTTTAATGGCAATTTTTATATTTTCGTTAACTGAGCCCTTCTCTAATAAATCCTTTGGATGCTTGTCGTCGGTACAAAATAGTATCCTAGATAAATTGTCTTTAGTTATTCCCTTAGTCAAAATTTCAGCATTTTTTGCAGAAGTTCCCTGTCTAATTTGCACATACATTCCATTTGAAATTCGCTCGTTCATCTCTTCTACTGTTGAGCACTCGTGATCAGTTTTAATTCCAGAAAGAGCATAGGCGTTTAGAGCTTTTCCCAATAGACCTGGCGCGTGACCGTCTATAACTCTGTCGCTGAAGCCTTCGATTTTATCCATTACAACTTTATCACAGTTTATAACTCCAGGATAATTCATCATTTCTCCAAGCCCCAAGACTCTATCTCTATCCTTTAATTTTTCTAAATCTTTAAAGACAAGGTTTGCACCAGAGTGCTCAAAATCTGTGGCCGGCACACAAGAAGGTAGCATTATCCTAACATCTAGTGGAAGATTTTCCGATGCTTCTAGTAAATAATTTATTCCATCTATTCCAAGGACATTTGCTATCTCGTGAGGATCTGCAATAATTGTCGCAACTCCATTTGGAATAAGCACTTTTGCAAGTTCTGTAGGAGTAACCATAGATGATTCAATATGTACGTGACCGTCTATTAAACATGGAGATACAAACTTTCCCTCTAAGTCAATTTCATCTGCTCCGCTGTAATCTCCAACGCCTAGTATAATTCCACCAGATACAGCAATATCTCCATTTATTATTTTATTTGAGAATACGTCTACAACTTTAGCATTTTTAAATACTAAATCAGATTTTCTTAGTCCTCTTGCCATGAGGATTTTCTCTTCTAAATTTTTCATAAATCCTCCTTAAATTAAAAGCCTCGCAAAAAACTTTACGAGACTTATTAATTTTTTAAAGTTGACAATTAAATATAATCTTTTTTGTTTTCTTCGTTTATCCTATTTACTTCATGGTCTGGTTCTAATTCAAAACCATTGGCAATGTTATTTGCCTTTTGAACTGCAAGCAAAATATTTTCGTAGCCAGTGCATCTGCACATGTG
>NZ_JBMNPQ010000074.1:0-6981 GCF_050943655.1 Peptoniphilus sp.
CTACACTCCTCTATTAAGTTCATAAGAAGTAGCATTAACATGCTAAACTAATTTTATCTACTTTATGGAAATGTTTCTATAAATCCAGTAATTTGTTCAAATTTAGTTTACATAATTTTAAAATTAGATTATAATGTAACGTATGGAGGTTGATAAAAGTGATAAATAATCATAATGCAGAAGTTCAAAAGATTATGAAAGTTAGAATCGACAACTTACCAGAAAAAAAATCTTTTGAACCAGGAATCAGAAGAGCACCAGATAGAGGATTTAGACTATCTAAAGATCAAACTAAAATCGCTCTAAGAAACGCTCTTAGATATATTCCAGAAGAATATCATGAAGAATTAATACCTGAGTTCTTAGAAGAACTTACTACAAGAGGAAGAATCTATGGTTATAGATTTAGACCTGAAGGAAGAATTTACGGCAAACCAGTTGACGAATATAAAGGAAATTGTCTTGCTGGAAAAGCTTTCCAAGTTATGATCGACAACAACCTTGATTTCGACGTAGCTCTTTACCCATATGAGCTAGTAACTTACGGTGAAACTGGTTCTGTTTGCCACGACTGGATGCAATACAACCTAATTAAACAATATCTAGAAATCATGCACGATGATGAAACTCTAGTAATGGAATCTGGTCACCCACTTGGACTATTCAAATCTAGAAAGAATGCTCCAAGAGTTATCATTACAAACGGACTTATGGTTGGTGAATATGACAACCTAGAAGACTGGGAAATCGCAGAAGAAATGGGAGTTGCTAACTACGGACAAATGACTGCTGGTGGTTGGATGTACATTGGACCACAAGGTATTGTTCACGGAACTTACAACACTATTCTTAACGCTGGTAGATTAAAACTTGGTCTTGGTCACGAAGATAACCTTGCTGGTAAACTATTTGTTTCTTCAGGACTTGGAGGAATGAGTGGTGCTCAAGGTAAAGCTGGAGACATCGCTGGTGCAGTTTCTATAATTGCAGAAGTTGATATCTCAAGAATTGAAACTAGACTTGAACAAGGATGGATTCAAAAACTTGCTGAAACTCCAGAAGAAGCTGTTAAACTTGCTCTTGATGCTCAAGAAAAGAAACAAGCTCTTTCTATTGCATTCCACGGAAATATCGTAGACCTACTTGAATACATGGACAAAGAAGATGTTCACATTGACCTACTTTCTGACCAAACTTCTTGCCACAACGTATACGATGGTGGATACTGTCCAGTAGGAATTACTTTCGAAGAAAGAACTGAACTTCTAAGAACAGATAAAAAGAAATTCCACGAACTTGCAGACAAAGCTCTAAGAAGACACTTCGAAGTTATCAAAAAACTTACTGCTAAAGGAACTTACTTCTTTGACTATGGTAACTCATTCTTAAAAGCTGTTTATGATGCAGGCGTTAAAGAAATCTCTAAAAACGGAAAAGACGATAAAGACGGATTCATTTGGCCTTCATACGTTGAAGACATCATGGGACCTCTTCTATTCGACTATGGATACGGACCATTCAGATGGGTTTGCCTAAGCGGTAAACACGAAGACTTAGTTGCAACTGATAAAGCAGCTATGGAATGTATCGACCCAACTAGAAGATATCAAGACCTTGATAACTACAACTGGATTAGAGACGCTGAAAAGAACCAATTAGTAGTTGGTACACAAGCTAGAATCCTTTACCAAGACGCTAAAGGTAGAGTAGCTATAGCTCTTAAATTCAACGAACTTGTAAGAGAAGGAAAAATCGGTCCTGTTATGATGGGACGTGACCACCACGACGTATCTGGTACAGACTCACCATTTAGAGAAACATCTAACATTAAAGATGGTTCTAACGTAATGGCTGATATGGCTACACAATGTTTCGCAGGAAACTGTGCTAGAGGTATGTCACTAGTTGCTCTTCACAACGGTGGTGGAGTTGGTATTGGTAAATCAATCAACGGTGGATTTGGTCTAGTTCTTGACGGATCTGAAATGGTTGATGAAATTATCAAACTTTCTCTAACTTGGGACGTAATGAGCGGTGTTGCTAGACGTAACTGGGCTAGAAACGATCACTCAATCGAAGTTGTTAAAGAATTCAACAACGAAGCTGAATATGGACATATCACTATTCCATATCTAGTAGAAGACGACTTAATTGACAATGCAGTTGAAAAAATTAAATTTGAAGACTAATTTGTTATAAATATAAAGGCACTCGCAATTGAGTGCCTTATTTTTGTGCAAATTTTTAATTGTCGCTAAAGTTTTTAACTTTGCTGTTTATCTCCTCTATCCTCTTTCTCCAAAAAATATATTGAACTAACCACAGAGCCAAAAATATGATGACAAAGACGAGCATAAATTCGATAAATCCCTTAAAGCTATGCTCCATCCAATTTGCGAGATATGCAATTGGTAGCATTGTAAGTGATGTAATTATAAAATATGTTGCAGTCTGCTTTGCAATGCTCCACTCAGATTTTTCCCAAATAATGCTACTTCCTGAAAACATAAAGCCGATAAAGCCACATAGTATGGTTTGAAGTATCACTGCACCTATTTCACTGCCTACATAATTTAAAAATTCTGGAGTAATCATAAGATAATGTCCATTTCCAATTATAAGAGATATAACTATGGTAAAAACTTGTCCTATTGCAATGCCAATTGGAAAACCCAAAAGGCCTCTTTTAAAAAATTCTTTCACTTTATCACCTCATATTCCCAGCTTCTCTTTTATTTTTGACACATTTCTTCTAGACACATAAGTTATATCTCCATTTAAAAGAGTCACACATATTGTGCCAGTAAAGCTCATGTCAAAGTCCTTTACTTTTTTTAGATTAATTATCTCAGAATTTGAAATTCTGACGAAGCTTGTGTTCTCTAGTCGCTCTTCTATTTCATAAAGCCTAAGGCGGAGCGCGTAGTTACCACTACTTGTATTTGCAAAAACTTTACCTGATTCTGTATAAATTCTAAAAATATTTTTAAGTTCTAATAATTTTACCTTTTCGTCCTTAAATCCTGCGATAAGATCAAATGAATTTTCTTCTGATATCTTCCCTACCAAAGCGTTTATTTCATCTGTGATTTTATCTGTGTAGATTACTACTTTTGGTTCTTTAAAGTTTCCATCTATTTTTATTTCTACTTTCACAGCCCCACCTCTTTCTCTTTCAACTATAATATACAAAAATTTTTTCTTTAATTCTACAGGTTTTTAATAAGTGGCATTTTTATACGCATAAGTGGTTATTTTTATTTTTAAAAGCTCACAATTATGTACTGCGGATAAGTTAAAGATTTTAATATAGACAATAAAAAAGACCGGCTATTTGCATAACCGATCTTAGATATTTAAAATTATTCACTAAATTTTTCTTTAAGTTCTCTAATTTTCTTCATAGATTCGATGATAGAGTCTTCTAGAGATTCCATATCGTTTTTGTTAGCTTCTGTTAAAGAAGTGTTAATTGTAACTCTTTCGTTTAAAACATCAAATAGTTTTAAGTTTTCGTCGATAAAGTCTTCCATTTTGTCTCCAACTGTACAAGCCCATGTACCGTTTTCGATAATAGCTACTGTTCTGTTTTGAACATTAAGTGCAGCTAAGTCCATTAAGAAGTTCTTCATCTTTGGATAAATTCCAAGGTTGTAAGTTACAGATGCAAGAACTAAGTGAGAGTATTGGAAAGTTTTTGAAATTAATACTGATACATCAGTTTTAGATACATCATAAACTTCTACTTTCTTAACGCCCTTCATTACAAGGTTGTTAGCAAGTTCTTGAGCTGCATTTGCTGTATTTCCATACATTGATGCATATACGATTAGAACACCTTCATCTTCTGGTTCATATCTTGACCATTTGTCATATTTGTCAATGAAGTATTCTAAGTTTTCTCTCCAAACTAGTCCGTGAAGAGGAGCAATATATTTTACTTGTGGTAGTAGTGGGTCTGCTTTTTTAAGAACGTCTTGAATGAATGGACCATATTTACCAACGATGTTAGTTAAATATCTTCTTGCTTCATCAAGCCAATCTCTTTCCCAATCTACTTCGTCTGCAAATAGTTTACCATCTAGAGATTTGAATGATCCAAATCCGTCTGCAGTAAATAGTACTCCGTTAGTTGTATCAAGTGACATTAGAACTTCTGGCCAGTGAACCATTGGTGCTTCTAAGAAAGCAAATGTGTGTTTACCAAAGCTCATAGTGTCGCCTTCTTCAACGATGATTGTTTGATCTTCGTTGATGTGATATCCCATTTGTCTCATGAATTGGAAACCTTGTTCACTAGAGATTATAGTTACATTTGGCCATCTCATTACTACTTCTTCAATAGCTCCGCAGTGGTCTGGTTCCATGTGGTGGATAATCATATAGTCAAGATCTCTTCCATCAAGCATTATTTCAATTTTTCTTAGATAGTCTCTAGTAATTGACCAGTCAACTGAGTCGATTACACAAGTTTTTTCATCTAATAGTAGGTATGAGTTGTAAGAAACTCCATCTTCAATTGGAAACATGTTTTCAAAAAGTTCAAGTCTTTTGTCGTTTCCACCTACATAATATAAATCTTCTGCTACTTTTCTTATATTATACATTTGGTACCTCCCAATTATCTTCTATCTTCAGGATATTCTTCAGGAACAAAGTTTTGTTTTTCTTCTTGGCACTCTGGGCAAGTCCAGTCATCTGGAAGTCTGTCGAAATCAGTACCTGGATCTATTTCGCCTTCTGGATCTCCGTAGTTAGGGTCATATTCATAACCGCAACCAGGGCAAACCATAACTTTGTAATTAGGAGCTAATTTTCTTGGTTTAGATCTTCTAACTTTTTTCATTGGAGGAGCTGGTTTCTTTTCACCAGTGCCAAGTGCTTCAGTTAGTAGAGGCATAATTTCAAAAATATCTCCTACGATACCATAGTCACAGTTTTTGAAGATTGGTGCTCCGGCGTTTTTATTAATTGCAACGATAGTTGATGCATTTTTGATACCCTTTAAGTGTTGTACTGCTCCAGAGATACCACATGCAATATATAAGTTACCATTGAATTTTTGTCCTGACATACCAACATATCTTTCAAGAGGTACAAGTTTAAGAGTTTCAGCTACTGGTCTTGAAGAACCTAGTGCAGCACCTGCTGCGTGAGCTAATTCTCTTGCCATATCCATGTTTTCTTCTCCGCCAATTGCATTACCTACTGAAACTACTCTTTCAGCTTCGTATACTGGAGTGTCAATTGGAATACCTACTGAGAAGTCATATCCGTCTTTCTTTAAGTTTTGAACTAAAATATCTACAGCTTCTTTTGCTGTGTCTGCTTTAATTATTTCTCTTTTTCTTTCACCAGTGATAGGACCAGCTTTTTTATCTACAACTGCTGCTTTACCTTTTTTCTTTGGTGCTTTACCGATTAAGTGGTTTGCAACAACAACTCTTTGGATTTCAGATGTTCCTTCATAGATAGTTGTGATTTTAGCATCTCTGAAGAATCTTTCAACTTCCATACCTTTAAGATATCCGTTACCACCGTGAATTTGTAGAGCTTCATTAACTACCCACATTGCAACTTCAGATGCAACAGTTTTTGCCATTGCAGCTTCCATTGAGTAGTTTTCGTGGTTTTGTTTCATTTCTGCTGCTGAATAAACCATAAGTCTTGCTGCTCTAATCTTAGTTGCCATATCAGCAATCTTGAATGCAACTACTTGTTGTTGAGCAATTGGTCTACCAAATTGAACTCTTTCTTTTGCATATGCAAGAGCTGCTTCGTAAGCACCTTGTGCAATTCCTAGAGCTTGAGATGCAATACCAATTCTACCACCATCAAGTGTTTGCATTGCAATTCTAAATCCTTGTCCTTCTTTACCAAGTAAGTTTTCCTTAGGAATTTTTACATTGTTAAATTGAAGTTCTGCAGTAGTTGATGATCTAATACCTAACTTGTCATAGTGATCTCCAAAAGTAAATCCGTCCCATCCTTTTTCTACGATGAATGCAGAAATTCCGTGAGTTCCAATACCAGGAGTTGTTACAGCATATACTACATAGTAGTCAGCTGCTGGAGCGTTAGTAATAAAGATTTTGTTACCATTTAAAATATAGTAGTCGCCATCAAGTACAGCTGTTGTTTCAGTTCCACCAGCGTCTGATCCAGCGTTTGGTTCAGTAAGACCAAAAGCACCAAGTTTTTTACCTTGAGCAAGTGGTTTTAAATATTTTTCTTTTTGTTCTTTAGTACCAAAAGCTTGGATTGGATAAGAACCTAGTGAAGTGTGTGCAGATAAAACAACACCAACACCAGCGTCTACTCTTGATAATTCTTCAACTGCAATTGCATAAGAGATTACGTCTTTTCCAGCTCCACCTTCTTCTTTTGGATAAGGTAGACCCATCCAGCCGTTTTCCCCAATTTTTTTAATTATTTCTTCAGGGAATTCATTGTTTTGGTCTAGCCCAAAAGATAATGGTTTGATTTCAGATTCTGCAAAAGCTCTTATCGCTTTTCGAAGTTCTTCATGTTCCTCAGTTGTTTTGTACATACTTGACATAATTGCCTCCTCTTAAAATTAATACTTGTGAATGTTTTCAAAATGAAAATAATCAATACCCTTTCGGTATACAATGATTATTGTATACAACAAGCTGACTAAAGTGTCAAAAAGTTTTTCAATTCATTTCGGTAGTTTAAATATAATTTCATGATTTCGCTTGCTGAATTATTTCATAAATTTCAACATTACTTTCTTCTATCTTATACCCAATAAAAAATATAAAACACTTTTATAAAAATTAATTATAAGTTAAAATAATATTTTAAAATGGCTTGTTTATGCCAAATAAATGAGTGCCCTTTCTCAAGTTATATAAATTTTATTTTGAAATTTTAAAAAATATTAATTCGATTTGAATTTAAAAAAATCTTCAGTCTTAAAACCATAATTACTATTACAATTTATGAGTTTATCCTCCT
>NZ_JBMNPQ010000075.1:0-6973 GCF_050943655.1 Peptoniphilus sp.
GTCCCTCTGTGATGTATCCTGTAAGGTCAGGTATTGGGTGAGTGATATCGTCATTTGGCATTGTTAGAATTGGGATAAGTGTAACTGATCCGTCAATTCCCTTTATCATTCCAGCTCTTTCATAAAGGGCTGCAAGGTCTGAATAAAGATGACCTGGGTAACCCTTTCTAGATGGAACTTCTTCTCTTGAAGACGATACTTCACGAAGAGCTTCGGCATAAGCTGTGATGTCTGTCATAATTACTAGTACATGCTTGTTTTCTTTGTATGCCAAATATTCTGCTGCAGTTAGGGCACATTTTGGTGCGATAAGTCTTTCCATAATAGGGTCGTCTGCAAAGTTAATATACATTGCAACCTTGTCAATTACTCCAGAATTTTTAAAGGACTCTCTGAAGAAATCTGCCTCGTCGTGTTTTACACCAATGGCAGCAAAAACTATGGCAAAATTATCTCCTTCTGTATCAGAAATTTTTGCCTGTCTTACAATTTGTGCTGCGATTTCGTTGTGTGGAAGGCCTGAACCTGAAAATATTGGAAGTTTTTGACCACGGATAAGTGTCATAAGTGCATCTATTGAAGATATACCTGTCTGTATGAAGTTACGTGGGTATTCTCTAGATGCTGGGTTAATCGGTCTACCATTTACATTGTAGACGTCCTTTGAATAAATTGGACCTCCTCTATCGATTGGAATTCCAGTTCCGTTAAAGACTCTTCCCAAAATATCTTTTGAAAGTGGAATTTCAAAAGGATGTGCAGAGAATTCAACTTTTCTATTCTTAGTAGAAACTCCCAAGTTGTTGCCAAAGACTTGGATTACTGCCTTATCTTCGTCAACTTTTATAACTTGTCCAAATTCTTCTTTCTTTTCGTCCTTTGATTTTATCTTTACTACTTCTCCATAACTCACCTTATGAAGATTTGAAAGTTCAATAAGTGAGCCTTCGATTCTATCAAGTGTTAAATATTCTTTTTTCATTTAAAACACCTCAATCCTCATAACTTGAAATTAAATGGATGTAGAAGTCATTAATGTCGTTATTTAGACTTACGAATTTCTTCATGTCGTCATTTTCGATATTGTATTTCATGTTTACTACTTCGCCATAAAGCTTGTCGTCTTTAATTAGTGAAATAGGTATTTTTTTCTTTAATGCTTCTTTTCCCTTTTCGTACAAATTGTCTATTGTCTTAAGCATTTCAAATTGCTTTTCTAGAGGAACAAAGGTGTCTATTTCGTTAAAGGCATTTTGTTGTAAAAATCCTACCTTGACTACTCTACATATTTCAAGAACTAGTCTCTCGTGATCAGGAAGCACATCTTCTCCAACTAGCATTACAATTTCATTTAACTTTGCCTCTTGATGCAAAAGATCCAAATACTTACTTCTAAGTGCTGGAAGGTCTCCATCAAGTCTCATGTCGTAATAATTTTTTAGAAGTGGAATGTATCCGGAATAGGAATTCATCCAGTTGATTGCTGGATAGTGTCTTGCATAGGCAAGTTCTTTATCTAGCGCCAAGAATACATTTACGAATCTCTTTGTATTTTCTGTAACTGGTTCTGAGAAGTCACCACCGGCAGGGGATACGGCACCAATAAGTGTTACAGAACCCTCTTCTCCAGAGAGTGCTTCAACATATCCTGCTCTTTCATAAAATCCTGCAATTCTTGATGGAAGGTATGCTGGGTAGCCTTCTTCAGCTGGCATCTCTTCCAAACGTCCAGAAATTTCTCTTAGAGCCTCTGCCCATCTTGATGTGGAGTCACCCATAAGTGCAACATCATAGCCCATGTCTCTAAAATACTCTGCCATTGTTACTCCAGTATAAATTGAAGCTTCACGTGCAGCTACTGGCATATTAGATGTGTTGGCAATAAGAATTGTTCTATCCATTAGAGGTTTTCCAGTGTTAGGGTCGATTAGTTTAGGGAAGTCTTCCAAAACTTCTGTCATCTCGTTACCACGTTCGCCGCATCCAATGTAGATGATGATGTCAGCGTCGCAATATTTTGCGATTTGGTGTTGTGTCATTGTCTTTCCTGTACCAAATCCCCCAGGTATTGCAGTTGTACCTCCCTTTGCAATTGGGAAAAATACATCAAATACCCTTTGACCTGTCACAAGAAGTCTATCTATTGGAAGTCTTTCTTTTACAGGTCTTGGAACTCTTACTGGCCAGTTGTGATACATTTTTAGCTCGTGGACATTTCCGTTTTTATCTTTAAGTTTTAATAGCACTTTTTCGATATTGTACTTTCCGTCATCTACTCTTTCAATTACTTCTCCATCAACATCTGGTGGAACGAGTAATTTGTGAGTTATAACTGGAGTTTCTGGAACTTCGCCAAAGATTTGTCCAGGTGTCAATTTATCTCCAACTTCTACATTTAATTTTACATCCCAAAGTTTTTCTTCATCTAGTGAGATAAGTCCAATGCCCTCTGGCATAAAGCTTCCGTAAGACTCTTTTATCTTTTCAAGAGGTCTTTGGATCCCGTCAAATATATTGGTAATCATGCCAGGTCCAAGCTTTACAGAAAGAGGTGCTCCTGTTGGGATAATCTCTTCGTCTCTCTTAAGGCCCTCTGTCTCTTCATAAACCTGAATTGTTCCAAAGTCCCCATCAATAGAAATTACTTCGCCAATAAGTTTCTTTTCACCAACTAAAACCATCTCTCTGATTTCAAAATCAGACATATTTCTGCCAACAACAACTGGGCCATCTACTGATTTAATAGTTGCATTACTCATTCTTATCACCTGCTTCTCTTAGCTTGTTGTGGAGCATTGCTCCAATTTCATATCTCATATCCTCTACTCTATTTTTAAGAGATAGATCGATGTTGTAGCTTCTGTTTATGTCTGAGATAATAAATCCACCAATGTGATAATCATAAAGTTCATCGACAATAAGCTTTACATTTTTCTCTTCCGCTACTTTTTTAAGAGCGCTAACAAGATTAGGATTTTCATCATTTCTAATATAAAGATAGATGGAATCTTCGTCTATCTCATCAAGTGCCCTTTTAAAATTATAAGTTTCAAATTTTACATACTCATCAGTCTTGGCAAACTCTTTTAGTTTATTTTCAAGAGATGCTAAAAGTCTATTTAATAACTTCTCGTCCTCTTGAAGTGCCAAAACTCTCTTTTCTTCATTTGCTTTAGCTATTTTTTCGTAGCCGCTTTTTTCTGCAAGAGATACTCTTCTTTTTATATATTCTTCTCTATCTTTTTTTAAAGATTCTACTTTTTCTGCTATTGCTTTTTCGGCTTTTTCCTCTTCTTCTTTTATGAGAGCGTCGCACTCCTCTTTCTTCTTTAGAAAGACAATTTTGTTAAAGATAGATATTTTGTTTTCTAGTAAAATCATTTCATCACCTAAATTGCCTTAATTCCAACAGATTCTTTTACATATTTTAAAATAAAATCATCTTCCATTTTTCCGCCAACTTCTGGAATAGTGACAACTAGAGGAGTCTTTTGATTAAGCTTTACTTCTATTACTTCATCCTTTATCTCTTCGAAAGATGACTTAGTAAGTATTATTATTCCAATATTTGGATCTTTTTTATACTTATCAAAATTTTTTTGAAGCTCTTTTTTATCTTTACAAAGAACTCCCATAACTCCCGCAAGTCTTAGACCATTAATGATGTCACTATCACTTGTTAAAAGAATTGACCTCATTATAATCTACCTAGAATCATGATTGAAATGATAAGACCATAGATGGCAATACCTTCAGCAAGTCCTAGATAAATCATTGATTTACCCAAAATACTAGGATCTTCTGATACAGCACCGATTGCTGCAGAACCTACATTAGAAACGGCAACGCCGGCACCAAGAGATGCAAGACCAGTTGAAAGACCAGCTGCTAAAAATCCAAGACCATTTCCACCAGTTGCAGTACCTGCTGCACTTGCCATTTGTGGAACAAGAGTTACTAGACCAAATACAAAAGCTGGTGCAAAGATTGATAAGTTAAGTTTTAGAAATGCACGAGCAAATTTTCTATTTTTATCTGTACCTTTGTAAATGAAATAAAAACCTGTAACTACCATTGAAAATACTGTCAAAATTGCAAAAATTATAATTTTTTCCATCTCAGTTCCTCCTAATAAATACTGTCTGCTTCAAATAACTTGCCATCGCCTGAATAAAATTTACTAAACATTTCATAATATTCAAGTCTTAGTGATTGTATAAATACAATTAGACCTTCAAGGCCTATTATCACTATATTTCCTATAATAAGCACTGCTATATTTCCACCAGTTGAACCAATCATTTGTCCAAGAGTTTTAAAAGCTAAGAATAGACCGACGTGGTTTATTGCAAAAGCTCCAACCCTTATAAATGAAATAATTCCACTCATTGTAGAAAGTAGTGCTTCCAAAAGTCCAAAGGATGACTCAATGTAGTAGTCTCCTGCCTTTTGATCAAATTCCTTCTTAAAGAAAGTTTGAAGAATTGGTCTTTTAAATAGCATTAGTAAAAGTGCTACAACTAAAATTATAATACCAACATTTGTTGATATAGGAGCACTTCCTCCCATGATATTTACGCCGATATTAATCATTGCAATAAATATCAAAACACCAAGGAATCCTTCCTTTCCAAAAAAGGCCTCGTCATATTCTTTATTTTTTATATTATTGTAAATTCCAACGCCATAAGATATTGCTGATAAAACAACACCAAAGAAAATGGCGATTACTAAAGTTTTGTTTATGCTATCAAAGGGTCTAAACCAAATAGCTGGTATTAGATTTTCGCTTCCAAAGACTGAGCCATACATCAGGCCAAAGAACATTGATGAAACTCCCATCCTGAGAAGTAGGCCCCCAAAGTCTTTGTTTTTCTTTTTTGATAATATAATTCCGGCAATCGCAAAAATCGCCCCTTGTCCTAGATCGCCAAACATGGAGCCAAAAAGTATCATGTAACTTATTCCAAAAATTATTGTTGGATCAAATTCATCATAATTTGGCGTACCATACATATTAATTAAAAGTTCAAAGGGCTTAAAAAAATTTGAATTTTTAAGTTTTGTTGGCGTCTTTCTCTTATCTAAATCAGCATCACTTGCATAAATATCAATTTTTTCATACTTAGATAACTTATTTTCTAACTCTTTGTAATTACTTTCAGCAACCCAACCAGATGCGTAGAAATAATTTTTTGACCTAAGCATGTACTTCTTTGCCTTTTCGATTTTTTCAAAGGCAAGCATGTGGGCCAAAGTTTGATTTAAGTCATCGTATCTAGAATTCATAATATTTTCCTTGTACTGGTCATATTCCCAAATTCTACGGCGAAGACTATCTTCCTCTTCTTTTAAGTTTGTAAACATATCTTCGGCAGTTCCCATTACATCCCTACCGAGAATATCTATCTCGTTAAAATTCAAACTTCTAAGGACTCTGTCAATATCTTTTTCAACTTCCTTAGGATATATCGCAAGGTAGAGTTCTCTATCATCGACAGTGCCTGTGTGATAGATTAGAGCCAAAATATTTCCATAATTCTTCTTTAGTCTATATCTTGCATCCTTATCAAGAAAACCAAATCTCGCAGTAAAATACTTAAGATTTGAAATGTCTCTAAGGTCAATATCTACATTTTTAAATAATTTGTAATTGTCTTTTAGAGTCTCGATGAGCTTTACTTTCTTTTTCATCTCCTCGTACTCTTTAATCTTTGTCTTGAAGTTGTCGTAGAAAGAATCAATGTCTTCGTCGAGGTTGATGTTTTTAAAATACTTATCATCAACTTTTTTAATGCCGAAGAACTTCATTATCTCTTCAGCTTTCTTTACCTCTTCAAAATGTTCCTCATCCTCTTTGAAGGGAGCAATATAGTTTAGCTCAAGATTTCTCTCAACATTTTCTTCATTGTCCAAACTAAAGACAAACTCATTATTTTTTACTGTAACATCAGATGAGATGAATTCCATAACACCCATGTTCAGAATGTCAAGTATGATGGAGTCCATATCTTTTAGCCTGCCCATCACATTGACAAGCTTCATTCTCTCAATAGCCAAGTTGTTCACTTCCCTCTTTGCTATTTATTAAGTGTCTTAGTTTATCTCCTGGAGGAAGATTAAACCTTGCACTTTCAAGTAAAATTTCAATATCTTTAATTTCTTTTTCCAAAAGAACTAAATAAGCCATAAGCTTACCAATACCTCTTGATTTTCTAAAAACTTTTTTAGCATTTAAAAGTTCATATCTCTCTGCCTTTTTATTCATGTCAGAGTCAGACTCCTCATCAAACAAAAAAGCATACTTTGTCTTCTTAATCTCTTCAATAAACTCTTCCTCTCTCAAGTAAGTAAAGTTTAGAAGTTTTTCAGAAGTAAAGCTTCCACCAAAAATAGTGAAGTTAAATATCTCCTCTGGAATCAGCATAAAATATTTTTTTGCCCTGTAAATCCAAATAATATTTAAAATGTCTATTTTCGTGCCAATGGTTTCTAAAAATTCTTCCCTGTCTATCTTTGACAACACCTTTGCACTATCCACAAGGCCCTGATAATAGTACTTATCCAGGTTCATCTCCATATAAAAGAGAGTGGATTCATCCTCTGACACATAATTTTTTAAAATATCATAATAATCAGTGTCCTTTAAGTTGTCGACAAATTCCTTTAGGGATACATTTTTAAATTCAATATTCTTACCTTTAATATTGAGACTTTCTATATTGGGGTTTTTACCGATTTTAATGGCTCGCAAAATGTACTTGATTTTTTGGATTTCGCCATCCATTAAATAACTTTTAATAAAATCTCTGTACTTCGATGATAAATAATGTTGCAACCTCTCCACCTCACTGGTCTTGTAGTTTCTTAAGAAACTCTCAACCTCATAAATATCTGATAGAGGATCGAGGTCTTTAAATATATTTGTTTTCAAATAAGTTAAACTGTCTTTTAAATTATCCATCTTGGACAA
>NZ_JBMNPQ010000076.1:0-6962 GCF_050943655.1 Peptoniphilus sp.
AAATGTATCTATTTATTTAGATAAATTCTATTCCTATGAAGAATTAGAAAAAATTAGAGAAGAAATTTTAAAATCCAAAAACATAGATGGAATTTGGATAAATAATATCGGTGAATATTATATTTTTAAAGATGATAATTTAAAAATAAATGCAGATATTGGACTAAATATTTTTAATAGAGATGCTGTGAAATTTTTTGAAGACTTGGGTCTATCTAGCATCACTCTTTCTCCTGAGCTAAATGCAGCGCAGATTAGAGAGATTTCTAAAGAAAAGACAGAGTTTAATTTAATTTCTTATGGACGAGTTCCCGTTATGACAATGGATCACTGTCCTTACTCTGTAATCAAGGGCTGTGTAAATATTAAAAACTGTCCAAGCTGCATGTTTAAAAATTATTATTTAAGAGACGGCAAAGATGTAGATTTTGAAGTTCTTAGACAAAATACTTTTACAGAAATATTTAATTCATATCCAATATTATTTGATAGATATTTGGAAGAAGTTAAAGGCAAAAACATCAATTTCTTAATTTTAGCTGATGAATTTACAGACGAAGTAGTAGACCTTTACAAAGATTTTTCTAATGATAAATACGAATCTTTAAAGAATAAACTTACAAAAAAATATGGACAAGTAACAAAGGGACATATTAATAGGGGGATTATAAGTGATTGACTCTTTTACTAAAGCGAAAAAAACTTTAGAATTTGATAAAGTTCTTTCGGAGTTAAAAGCTTTGGCAAGTGCCAAAATCACAACTGAATATATTGACACTATAGAAATTTCAACGAACTTTGATGAAGTTAATAGTAGACTTATTGAGACAAGTGAAGCACTAAAACTTATATCGGCAAAAGGTGAGCCAAGCCTATTTGGAATTGTTGATATAAAAGATATTTTAAAAATTGCAGAAATTGGCGGAGTGCTATCACCAAAAGAGCTTCTAAAGATAACAGACTTTCTAAGGGTTGCAAGAAATTTAAAATCATACCTTAAAAAAGAAACTTACGACCACAAAGAAATAAGTCTTAGCGTTGTAAATGAACTAATTGAAGACCTATATACAAACAGAAGACTCGAAGAAGATATTAACGAAAAAATAATATCTGAAGATGAAATTGCAGATGACGCCTCAAGAGAGCTTATGAGAATTAGAAAGAGCATCGCGGGCAAAAAGGATTCTATTAAAGAAAAATTAAATGGAATTTTAAACAGTCATGCAGAATATTTACAGGAGCAGATTGTAACTTTTAGATACGGAAGATATGTTGTTCCCGTTAAGCTTGAATATAAATCGAGAGTTAAAGGTTTGGTTCACGATATTTCAAGTTCTGGACAAACTGTTTATATAGAGCCAATGTCTGTTGTAGACGCGAATAATGAGTTAAAAGAGCTTTATTTAAAAGAAGAAGCGGAGATTGAAAAAATTTTAAGCGAGCTTACAGAAAAAGTGTCTTTAGATGCAGATAACATTGCTGTAAATCAAGAAAAACTAATTGAACTCGACTTTATTTTTTCAAAAGCTAAGCTTGCATTAAATCAAAATGCAAATATGCCAAAGTTAAATAACAGAAAATATATTAATTTAAAAAAAGCATATCACCCACTTTTAAATAGAGAGGTAGCTGTGCCAATAGATATATACTTGGGGGATGAATTTACATCTCTTATAATTACAGGGCCAAACACAGGTGGTAAAACAGTAAGCATTAAGACTGTTGGACTATTGGTGCTCATGGTTCAGTACGGGCTTCTCATTCCAGCAAGTGAAGATTCTGAGATTGCAATATTTGATTCAGTATTTGCAGATATTGGAGATGAGCAGTCAATTGAACAGTCACTATCTACATTTTCTTCTCACATGGTAAATATTGTGAGAATAATAAACGAGGCTGATGAAAACTCTTTGGTATTATTTGACGAACTTGGTGCAGGTACAGATCCAACAGAAGGAGCTGCACTTGCACGTGCAATTATGCAGTACATGTTAGATAGACAGATTAGATGTATTTCTACAACTCACTACAATCAGCTAAAAATTTATGCTCTAACTACTGATGGAGTTGCAAATGCGTCTATGGAATTTGATGTGGACACATTGTCTCCAACATATAAGCTTTTGATTGGAGTTCCGGGAAAGTCGAATGCTTTTGAAATTTCAAAAAGGCTTGGTCTTCCAGACTTTATAATAGAAGAATCTAAAAAACTTTTAAGTTCTGAGAGCATTGAATTTGAAGATGTGCTTCAGGCTATTGATGAAGACAGGACAAAAATTGCAAGTCTAAAAGAAGATTTAGAAAGACAAAACAAAGACTTAATCGAACAAAATAGAAGACTTGAAAGAGAACTTAAGAAAACTGAAGACAGAAGAGAAAAGATTTTAAATGAATCAAAAGAAGAAGCCAGAAGAATTTTATTAAATGCAAAACAAAATTCTGATTTAATACTTTCTGAATTAAAAGAAGCAAAAGCAAATATTTCTTCAGATAATTCTAAAAAAATCCAGGAAGCACAAGATCTATTGAGAGAAAGTTTAAAAGAGACAGACAAAAATTCTGGGCTTGAGATTACAGAGTCAAAAAATCCAATTAAAGAAATAAAAGTTGGAGATAAGGTAAGGACTTCACTTGGAAATATAGCTACAGTTCTTGAACTGCCAGACAACAAGGGCAATGTCCTCGTTCAATCTGGTATAATGAAAATGAAAATGCCACAAAACACTCTTACAAGAGTAAATGTTGACGAGAACGCTACGAAAGTTAGCACAAAGAAAATTATAAGAAATAAGACGAAAAACATTAAGTCAGAAATTGATATTCGTGGCAAAAACTTCGAAGAGGTAAGAGGAATTGTGGAGAAATATATTGATGATGCCTATATTTCAGGTTTAAAATCTGTTAGAATTATTCATGGAAAGGGCACTGGAGTATTAAGATCAAAGCTTCGTGACTATATGAAGACAATAAAAGCTGTAAAATCATTTCATGATGCACCTTATAACGAGGGTGGAGATGGTGTGACAGTTGTAATTATAAAATAAAGGTGAGAGAATGATAAATTTTAGAGAAGAGATAATTAATATATTAGATGAAAAAATAGAAGAATTAGATAGGACAAAAATTGATGAGATGCTTGAAGTGCCACCATCTTATGATTTGGGAGACTTTGCATTTCCAGTTTTTAGCTTGGCAAAAATTTACAGAAAAAATCCTGCAATAATAGCAAGTGAATTAGCAGAAGAGATAGAATCAAAATATTTTGAAAAAGTTGAAAATAAAAATGCCTACATTAACTTCTATATAAATAAAAATATTTTTGCAGAAGAAATTTTAAAAGAATCCATAGAAAAAAAAGAAGATTTTGGAAAGACTGACGAAGGCAAGGGCGAAAATGTATGTGTGGAATATTCTTCAACAAATATTGCTAAGCCTTTCCACATTGGTCATATAAGATCAACTGTAATAGGGGATTCACTAAAAAGAATTTACGACTTCTTGGGATACAATACAATTGCAATAAATTACCTTGGAGATTATGGAACTCAATTCGGAATGCTAATCTGTGCTTACAAAAAATGGGGAGATAGAGATGCAATAAACGAAAACCCTATTCCAGAATTATTTAAACTTTATGTAAAGATTAACCAAGTTGTAGATGAAAATCCAGAAGTAAAAGAAGAGTGCAGAGAGTGGTTTAAAAAACTTGAAGAAAACGACGAAGAAGCCGTTGAACTTTGGAAATGGTTTAGAGAAGTTAGTCTTAAAGAATTTAATAGAGTTTACGACATCTTAGATGTTCACTTTGATTCATACAATGGAGAAAGTTACTACTCAGATAAACTCCAAGGAGTAATAAAAGAGTTAAGAGAAAGAAATGTAATGGAAGAATCTCAAGGTGCTGAGATTATTAACTTGGAAAAATATAACTTGCCCCCAGCAATTATAGTAAAAAGTGATGGAACAAGTATCTACTTGACAAGAGATATTGCAGCAGCAAAAGATAGACATGAGACATATAAACCATATGTCAGCATTTATGTAGTTGGAGCACAACAATCACTTCACTTTAAACAGCTTAAAGCCACATTAAAGGAAGCAAAGTACGATTTCTATGACGAAATAGTTCATGTGCCTTTTGGAATGGTATCTCTAGAAGATGGAACTCTATCAACTAGAAGAGGAAAAGTAGTATACCTTGAAGATGTATTAAATAAAGCTATTGGAAAAGTAATGGACATCTTAGACGAAAGAGAAAAAACTTCTGGACAAAAGATAGAAAACAAAGAAGAACTTGCACAAACTATTGGAGTTGGCGCGATAAAATTCCAAGAACTATTTAATGGTAGAATCAAAGACTATGTATTTGATTGGGACAAAACTCTTTCTTTTGAAGGAGAGACTGGACCATATGTACAATACGTGCACGCAAGAATTTGTTCACTGTTAGAAAAAGGAAACTTTAGTCTAGACAATAAATTTGACGCAAGTCTTTTGACAGAAGAGACTGAAGTTGACATTATAAGATCTCTTTATAATTACAATCAAGTAGTTAAAGATGCCGCTGAAAAATATGAACCTTACTTTATAACAAGATATGTAGTTGAGCTTGCTAAAAAATTCAACAAATTCTACAACCAAACACAAATTTTAGTAGAAGATGAAGAATTAAGAAACACAAGACTTATGCTTTGCTATACAGTTAAAAATGTAATAGCAAGTGGACTTAACTTATTAGGAATAAAAGCACCAGAAAAAATGTAAAAGAGGTGTAGCATGAATTTTTTTGACGATTTAGCGATGGTTTATAAGAAAGCAATGAGTGAAACTGTTTCAAAAATAAGTAAAAACCCTGTGGTGTTATTGTTGCCACTTATATATTCACTAATATATAAAGTGGCCATGAATGCCTTTAGCATTGCCATAGCACCAGTATTGGGATTTCTTTCTGGATTTATATTGCCAATAATATCATCACTAATATTATCGAGCTACTACTCACAACTAAGTGATGTTATTTTTTACAACAGGCTTAATTTTAGAAACTTTAAAGACACATTTAAAGAATATTTTGCATCAATATATTCTGTGTATTTCATATTGATACTAATATCTTGGCTAATGCCGGCACTATCTTCAATGGGTCCATTATTTTTAGTGGTGTCCCTTGTACTTGTTATAGCATTTAATCCAATTGCAGAATCAATATATATTCGTGGAGAATATTACACAAGTGCCTACAGCCATTCACTAGAATTTATGAAAGAAAATTTTGTGCTTTGGAGTTTACCTTTTATAATATATCTTATAATTTTAAATCTACTTGGCGTACCTTTTGAAAACTATATACTAACTTCAGGAATAATTGACATACCGCTTGGACTAAATACAGAAGGAACAATAGTTATGGGAGCAAGTCTTGTAAATGTAAAACAAATTATTATAATACTCGTAACTGCAATATATGCAATATTTAGAGGAAATCTCTACAAAATATTGCACAACTCTACAAGAAGAAAAAGAGCATATATGGGAGAGATTTAATTGTCACTACATGATAAATTAGAAAAAAAAATACAAAATGTTGTATTTATAGAGTTAAAAAAAGAGTACCAGCTGAAGGAATTAAAACTGCCAGCTGGTACCTCTTTACCTATAAAACTCGATTATTTATTAAATGAATTAGAAGAAGAAAATGCAATAGATAAAATCGAAGCAGCAAATATAATAGACTCAATAATATATCTTTTGGGAATAGATAAAGACTTCATCTATAAGAAAAAATATTTAGAGATATTATTAGAACTCAAACTAGATATAAAAAATTATGTACTCTACAAGGCCTACGAAAATGAAAACAAAGACTTAACAGATGCATATATATATCTAAACGCCTACAAAAACATTGTAGGAGACGACGAAGATATATTATTTAAAGAGGGAAATATACTAGAAGCAATTTATAACGACAACTTAGAAGAAAGAACAGGAGAAGAGAATAAAAAACTTCTAGAAGATATTATAAAAAAATATAACGAAGTATTAAACCTAAACGACAAGTATGATTTAGCCTACTATAGGCTCGCATACATCAATCTAAACCTAAATAGATTTATAAAATCAAAGCTGTACTTTGAAAAATTTATTAATTTTACAAAAGATGAAGAATTAAAAGATGAAGCAAGATCTAAACTTGAAATATTAAAAAACTATGCAGCATTTGACTCAGCAAAAGCATTCATAGCAAGAGGAGACTTCACAAAAGCCAAAATTGAAATGGATAAGATTGATGATAACTTCCAAAAAGATATGAGCTTTTACTATCTAATGGGACTATGTGAGTACAATCTAGGAAGACTAGATGAAGCTTATGAAAACATAAATAAATCAATAGAGCATGAAGCAAATGAAGAAAATATAAATCTTCTTGCTATGATTCTATTAAACAAGGAAGAATACAATCAAGCAATAGAAGTATATAAAGATGGAATAGAAAAATTAGAAAATTCCTTTGTATTAAATTATAATTTGGGCCTAATACTACTCGATCTAAATGAAGTAGAAGAGGCACTAGAGTATCTAGAAAGAGCTCAAGAAATAAGTCCAAATAAGGAATTAAAAGACTTTATAAAAAAATTAAAATAAATTTAAAAATAGTGTTGACAAAAAATAGAAATCATAATATACTATAAAAGTTGTCGCTTCAAGTAGAAGAGTTTGAAAACAAATTGTAAAAACAACATTAAAAAATTTAAAAAGTTGTAAAAATTACTTGACAAACTTTTTTACCTAAGCTATAATAAAATAGCTGTTGAATAAGCAGCAAGTTATTTGATAATTAAATAGTGTGAAGATATAAATTCGTGATTTAATCACAAAAAGCAAACCAGATATTCGTTTAGTTTTAGGACTAGAAGAGTTAGGTAAACAAATTTTAATTGAGAGTTTGATCCTGGCTCAGG
>NZ_JBMNPQ010000077.1:0-6941 GCF_050943655.1 Peptoniphilus sp.
TCTGTCAAGGGCATAAGCTCCTACGCCCCTTGACAGGTCCTTTTAAAAATTTATACTTGTAGTGCAATCAAATCATTTTTCTGTTTTTGTCATTAAGGTTTTTCTATGATTATAGTATACCACCTTCCTCCGTTCAGGATGACGAGTTAGTGGTAATCAACCACAACTCATCTTACAATAAGTAATATTCCCCTAAAGTCTCTACCAGCTTGCGACGCATCCGTCGGTCCTTGGTTCTGTTCCGCCAGCGTATGCTCCGTTTTCTTTTTTTAGTATTATTTGTCCGCGGCCAAAGCTTAGTCTATCTTTTGCTACTTCTACTTCATGGCCTCTATCCAAAAGTGATGTTACAAATTCCTGTGGCATTTCTTTTTCGACCAATACTTTTTTATCTTTAATCCACTGCCATCTCGGTGCATCTAGTGCTGCTTGTGGGTTCATGTTGTAATCAATTAAATTTGATACTACTTGTAGGTGACCTTGCGGCTGCATGAATTCTCCCATTACTCCAAATGGTCCAATCGCGTCATGATCTTTTGTGATAAAGCCTGGTATTATTGTGTGAAAGGATTTTTTAAGAGGCGCAATTACATTTACAGAAGTTTCATCTAGGGAGAAGTTTGCTCCTCTATCTTGTAGGGCAATTCCAGTTTCTGGCACGACAATTCCGCTGCCAAATCCCTTGTAATTACTTTGAATGTATGAGACCATGTTGCCGTCGCTATCAGCTGTTGCTATATAAACTGTGCTAGATCCATTAGGGTGACCTGCTAAAGGCATCATTGCTTCTTCTGTAATTAATTTTTTTCTAATTTTTGCATATTTATCTGATAAGAGTTCTTCGACACTTACCTTCATGAAGTTTTTGTCGGCGATATATTTATTTCCATCGGCAAAGGCAAGCTTCATCGCCTCAATTTTTTGGTGGATGGAGTTAAAGTCGTCGCATTCAGCCATTTCAAATTCTTTTAAAATGTTTAGTGCCATAAGTGCAATAATTCCGTCGCCGTTTGGTGGAATCTCCCAAATGTCGTATCCTCGATAGTTGATGCTCACGGGATTTACCCAAGATGTTTCGTACTTTTCTAAGTCGCTCTTTCTTATGTAGCCACCAGTTTTTTTGGAGAAGGCGTCGATTTTTTCTGCAAGTTCTCCCTTATAAAAGTCTTCTGCATTAGTTTTTCCAATTATTTCTAAAGTTTTTGCGTGGTCTTTTAGTTTCCAAATGTCTCCTGCTTTTGGAGTTTTGCCACCGTCAGTAAAAACTTTAAAGAGTTCTTCAAATTCTTCGCCCTTTAAATCTTTTTTAAATTCTAAAAAGGCATTCTCCCAAAGTCTTGAGACGATTGGTGATACGGGAAAGCCCTCGCGTGCGTAATAAATTGCAGGTTCAAGACATTCTATTAATTTTAAGTTTCCAAATTTTTTTGAAAGCTTGGCCCAAGTTGCGGGAACTCCAGGAACCATTACGGGAATCCATCCGCGTATCGGCATCTCTTTATATCCCAAGTTTATAATCTCGTCTTTATTTATAAGTTCTGGCGCAAAGCCACTTCCGTTTATGCCGTGTAGTTTATCTTTAAAGTAAATTATTGCAAAGGCGTCTCCGCCAATTCCGTTTGAAGTGGGTTCAACGACAGTAAGACAAGCTGCTGTTGCAATTGCAGCATCAACTGCGTTGCCACCTTTTTTTAATATATCAAGGCCGGCTGAAGCTGCAAGGTTTTGGCTTGTTGCAACCATTCCGCGCCTTCCAAAAGTCACAGTTCTTCTCGAAGAGTGATCGTATTTTAAACAGTCGAAATCAAAAATATTTTTTGACATCTCGCACACCTTTCTATTTAAATAAATTAAGTTAACTGCCAACAATCTTATTATAATATAAGTGCAAAATAACTACAAAAAAAGACATTCTGGATTATCCAAAATGTCTTTTAATCTCTTTATACATAATTTATTTTTACTGCTATTGCCAAGAATATAAAGGCAAATACTGTCAGTATTATTCCAAGTGGCCACAAGAATTTGTACCATTTCTTTAGTGGAACATTGGCAAATCCCAAGAACATCAAAAGTGTTCCATAAGTGAACCAGAACATATTAGTGATACCATCACCAAATTGGTAAGCGAGGATTGCAGTTTGTCTTGATAGTCCAACTATATCTGCTAGAGGAATGATAAGTGGCATAAGTGCTACTGCTTTTCCTGAACCAGATGGAACAAGTCCGTTTAGTAGTGAAACTATTATTACAATTCCTATTGCTGAAAGTGTTGTTGGCCAGCCAGAGATTAATTTTGAAAGTGCGTTGATTATTGGGTCGATTACTCCGCCTGTTTCAAGTATCCACTGTACACCTCTTGCAACTCCGACGATCATTGCGCCACCAACTGCGCCCTTTATTCCGTCGATTATTGCATTTGTTGTGCCGTCTACGCCCATCTTGTTTAGTGCACCGCAGATGATTGCAAATAGGAAGAACATTCCAGTCATCTCGTTCATGCCCCAGCCAAGTTTAAGCATTCCATACATTACTATTACAAATATGATTAGTAGTGCAAGAAGTGATAGTCTTTGACCTGTAGTGAAGTCTTTTCCTTCGAACTGAGTTAGGTCGATTGCCATCTTGCTTGTGTCAACATCTTTTGTAAGAGAAAGTTCTGGATTTTTCTTAACTTTTCTTGCGTACCTTAGAGTGTATAGTATTGCTGTTAGTACGAAAACTAGATACACAACAGTTCTAAATTGAAAACCTGAGAACATCTCAAGTTCTGCAACTTCGTGTGCAACTCCAACTGTGTAGACATTTGTTGGTCCAACGGCAAAGGATACGAGTAGTCCTAAAATTACTACGGCTGCCGCAGTCATTGCGTCGTAACCCAAGGCGATAATTATTGGTATGATGATTGGAACAAATGGAACTGCCGCCTCAACCCAACCCAAGAATCCGCCGAGGATTGAGAAGAAAATCATTATGATGACGATCATGGCATTGCCCTTGTCGCCAAATTTGTCGATAAGTTTATTTATTCCCATACCAAGTGCGCCACTTCGGTTTAGAACTTCGATGGAGCCACCGACGATTAGTATCAAGAATACAACATTTCCTGCGCCGATTAGTCCTTCGGGAACTGCTTTAAAGAAATCCAAGAAGGACACTGGAGTTCTCTCTACAACGTGGTAGGAAGTAGGGTCAATTACTGTCTTGCCGTTAACTGTTTCTCTGATGAAAGCGCCCGGGCTAATTACATAGGACAAAAGTCCACAAGCAACTATTACTAAAAATAGTAAGAGATAAGGGTTTACATTTTTATTCTTCTGTTTGTCTTTCTTTTCTTTCATTTTTTACACCTAGCTTTCTATATTAGGGTCTCTGATTTTTAAATCTTCAGGGATTGGTGCTTCGTATTTTCCGATGACGCTATCAAATTCTTCGTGCGCCTTTTCGATTACTTCAGGCTCAAGTGCTGCTTTAAGTCCGCAAGTTGCAAGGGATCCAATAGCTGAGTAGAGTGTCTTTTTGCCGATTGAGCCACCTGCAGATGAGCACATTTGCCATGTGTGAAGTGGTGTGCCAACAGGAGATGCTGCCAAAAACATTTGAGCAGTTGGAACGTAGTGGGAAAGCTCTCCAACATCTGATGAAATTACTTCCATCTTGCCATATTTTCCGTCAAATGGTGCGAGCTCTGTTGCAATGTGGTTTGCAATCTGCTCTTTTGCAAGCTCATCGCCGTAGAGATATGTCATATTTTCTACGGCTGCCTTTTTAGTGTTATCATCTAATGTTTCATAAAGTTCTTTTGCAAGTTTAAGGTCGTCTTCGTCAAACTTAGGTGTGCCAAATTCTTTAATTGAGTCGTATAAAACTCCAGATAAATATAAATTTGGACTAAAGTCTGCAAGGGCACCCTTTAGATTTATTTCGACTTCGACGCCAGCCATTAGAGCTGCGCCCTTTGCAATATTATTTATTCTCTCGTAAATGTTTAGTGCGTCGTCAATTTTGGCAGCTCTTATGAAATAATAAAGAGTTGCGTGAGACTGTACAACATTAGGTGCGTTGCCGCCAACGTCTAGATATGCGTAGTGAATTCTTGCACTGTCCACAACGTGCTCGCGAAGATAATTTACTCCAACATTCATAAGTTCACATGCATCTAGGGCTGATCTTCCAAGTTGTGGTGCTGCTGCAGCGTGAGATGTTGTGCCCTTAAAGTTATAAGTTACGATTATATTTGCAAGGCTTCCGCCGTTCCAAATTGCATTTTTGGATTCGGGATGCCATGTAAGCATTATATCTATTCCTTCATAATATCCGTCGCGGCCGATAAATGTCTTTGCACCGTCACGTTCTTCTGAAGGTGCACCAACGACAACGACGCTTGCGTCTAATTTTTCATTTTCAATTAAATCTTTTAAAACAACTGCGCCACCAAGAGCTCCCACTCCCAATATATTGTGACCGCAGCCGTGGCCAGCTCCTCCTGGAACAAGTTCCTCCTTGGTAGCTGATCCTCTTTTTTGAGAAAGGCCTGGTAGAGCATCGTACTCTACAGAAAAACCAATGACTGGACCGCTATTTCCATAAGTTGCCTTAAATGCTGTTTCCATTCCAGAGATTGGATTTTCAATTTCAAAACCTTCGTCTTTTAAAAACTCCATCAATTTTTTACTAGATTCGTATTCGATTAGACCTGGTTCTGGATGTTCCCAGATGTAATCGGCTAAATTGGAAAATTTATCAAAATTCTCATCTAATACTTTTCTTACATCATCTGCATAGTTTTTCATATACTTCCTCCTTCCACTTTAATTCACAAATAAGTGAATTAAAAAGAAACAATCTTTATATCTATTAAAAATGAAGTAGGATAATATAGTAAAGCATAATTCTAGAAAAGTATTATTTATATTTACATATGAATATATTTTGCTCTACTTATAAATTTATTTTAAGATTTTGCAAAAAAAAGAATTACCACTCTTGTGATAATTCTAAATTTAAAATCCAAATTTTTGCAAGTTTTTTAAAATTTTATCTGCCTCGTCAAATTTTTTAAACTCGAAGTCGTCTATTGACTCGACGCTTCTTATTCCCATTAGGGAATTTGAGATAAAGCACTCGTCGAAATTTTTTATTTCATCACGCTTTATGACTCTTTCTTCTATTTTAAAAATCTCCATTAAATATTCACGCATAGTTCCCCTTAAAAGTCCAGATGAAAGGGGAGGTGTATAAATCATATCGCCTTTTACAAAGAAGATATTTGAAAAGTCACATTCGCTCACTTCGCCTCTTTCGTTTAAAAAGAGCGCGTTGTCATATCCAAAACTTGCTGCAAGTCTGTGCTCGTAAATATTTTCGTAGTAGCACAGGTTCTTGTGATAAATCATCTTCGACGAAGAATTTCTCCTGGCATCAGAAATTTTAAGCCTAAAACTTTTGTAATCATCTCTGTAATTGTCTGGGCGACTTGTAATTATAAAATTTTTATCTGATGCGATTATTTTTAGTGCGAAGTTTTTTTCATCTGAGTCTTCTATATATTTATAAATTTCGTCGGTGTCAATTTTTCTATCGATACCAAAAAACTCCAAGCTACTTTTTAGCCTATTTAAATGTTCTTTTAAAAATAATGGCGCTCCATTAACTACCTTTATGGTCTCAAAGGCACCCTTTCCAAATAAAAATCCATCATCAAGCTCAATCTTCATGGAATTTACCTACATAATCTGCAATTTTTTTGTAATCGTCGTAGCCAATTGTCTGTGCTGCGTCGCTAATTGCTTCGTCTGGATTTGGATGAACCTCAATCATAACTCCGTCAAGTCCAAGGGCAAGAGTTGCGCGAGTCATCGGCATGATTAGTTCTCTTTTGCCCGTTCCGTGACTTGGGTCGACTATTACAGGATATCCTGTCTTTTCTTTTATAATATATGCTCCAGCAAGGTCCAAGGTGTTACGAGTTTCAGTTTCAAAAGTTCTAATTCCTCTTTCGCAGAAGATTATATTGTCGTTTCCGCCTTCTTCTAAATATTTTGCAGCCATTTGCCACTCGTAAATAGTTGCAGAGAAACCTCTCTTTAAAATTACAGGCTTATTTGTCCTTGCAATTTTTTTAAGAAGGGCGTAATTATACATGTTTCTTGAGCCAACTTGGAAGATGTCCACATAATCAATCATTCTGTCTACATCGTCTTCACTCAAGACCTCTGTAACGAAGGGGAGGTTTACAGTTTCTGCCGCCTCTTTTAAATATTCTACGCCGCGAAAGCCGATCCCTTGAAAGTCAAGTGGACTCGTTCTCGGCTTAAAGGCACCGCCACGAATTATGTCGACGCCCAATTCTTTTAGAGCCTTCGCCTCTTCTATAATATGCTCGCGAGACTCAATAGAGCAGGGACCTGCAATTAAAACTGGTTTTTCGCCGCCAATTACAGTGTCCTTAACTCTAATAATTTTATTATCTTTTTTCATCTTATCACCTAGTTACTTCCCTCAATTTCTATTTCGTCAAAATTATTGTAATAAGACTGAAGAGCAAGTAGAGACCCCTTTGCCTTTAAAACTATTTCGTCAAATTCGTCCTCATCATCGGAAAGAAGAATTATTGCGCCGCCAACGCCGATTGTCGCCTTATCATCTTCTATCACTGCCGTTCTTATTACAATATTAAAGTCCATACATGAGTTGTTAGAAATATACCCAATTGTTCCAGAGTAGACTCCGCGAGGCACCTCTTCAAGTTCGTCTATTATCTCAAGAGTTCTTATCTTTGGAGCACCCGTCATCGATCCACCTGGGAAAGTTTTTTCCAGAACTTCGATCACGTCCACGTCTTTTTTGATTTTGCCACATACTGTAGTCACAAGCTGGTGAAGAGTCTTGTAAGTTTCAACGTCCATGTACTTTGGAACTTCAACTGAACCAATTTCACA
>NZ_JBMNPQ010000078.1:0-6790 GCF_050943655.1 Peptoniphilus sp.
ATATTATATTTTTCGCTAAATCCTTTAACATAAACTTCTCGCTCTATAGGATTTAAAATACTTGAAAATATCTTTGCTGCTTTCATAGTAAAATTCGTAAGCCCTTGAGGGTCATCAAGGTTAAAGTTTGATTTTAATCTTTCAATTTTAAACTCAACGTAACTCTTAGCATTTTTAATTTCTTTTTCAAATCTTTCTTTCCCAAACTTTTTAATATAATCGTCTGGATCCAGTCCGTCTCTTAATTTAATAATTTTCGGTTTAATAGACTCTGATAGGAATATGTCTATTGCTCTAGAAGTTGCATTTAATCCAGCATTGTCGCTATCGTAACAGATATATATTTCCTTTGCCATCCTGCCGATTAAATTTGCCTGATCCTTTGTTAAAGACGTACCAAGACTTGCTACACAATAATTAATACCACTATTGTATAGACTTATAACATCCATATAGCCCTCAACCAAAATAATTCTCTCACGTGAAGACTCCTTTGAGACAATATTCATGTTAAAAACATTTTGTCCCTTATTAAATATGGGAGTCTCTCTAGAATTTAAATATTTTGGTTTAATGTCTCCAAATGCGCGTGCCCCAAATCCTATAACTTTATTATTTCTATTAATAATTGGGAACATCACTCTATCTCTAAATCTGTCGTAGTAATTTCCGCTCTTTCCCTTTGAAACTAAATTGAGCTCAAAAAGCTCCTCTTCGTTGTATCCAAGAGCCTTTAAGTGATCTAATAAATCAGTCCACGAATCTTTAGAGTAACCAAGACCATATTTAATTATCGTATCGTTCGATAGAGCCCTATTGTGCAGATAGAATTGAGCCTTCTTAGAATTTTGCAAATTTTTTAAAAAATGTATTGCCGCTTCACGGTTTATGTCATACATTCTGTTCTTCTTGTCAATTTCTTCTCTGTTTACGTCTCTATATTCCTTAAGAGCAATATTGTACTTGTCAGCTAAGAATTCAACTGCCTCTCGAAAACCCAAATTTTCTCTTTTCATTATGAAGGTTATTACATCTCCACCTTCTCCACATCCGAAGCACTTAAAAATCTTCTTAGATGGAGAAACTGAAAATGAAGGAGTCTTCTCTGAGTGAAAAGGGCACAGACCCATATAATTTGCCCCAGATCTTTTTAAATTAACATAATTTCCAATTAAATCTACTATATCTGCTCTTTCTCTAATTTCATCAAGGACATTATCATCTATTATAAACAAATCATTAGCTCCATCCTTTTGGAATAAAAATTTCTTTAATTTGTTTTATTGCATAAGTATCCGTCATACCTGCAATGTAATCTGTAATTATATCTTCTTTATCAGCATCTACATTATCATAAATATTCAAATGATCTGTTGGAATTCTCATAATATCTTCATCATAATAATTATAGAGTTCAGTTAAAAGTCTATCTATTTTATGATTTTCGCTTTTTACTACAGAATCAAGATATACTCTGTTAAACATATACTTTCGAAGTTCCATTGTCGCTTCGTATATGTCCTCTTCCATCTCAACTATTGGATTGCCGTAGCTTTTTTTAACTATTGCGCCTATCATAGTGTTTATTCTTTCTGATGAAGAGTGCCCAAGGACAGATGTAAGTTCTTTTGGAAGAGAACCCTCACTTATTATCCCCGCCCTTATTGCATCGTCGATATCGTGATTGATATATGCAATTCTATCGGCATATTTAATAATCTTTCCTTCCAAAGTGCTCGATACATCTGATCCCGAGTGATTTAAAATTCCATCTCGCACTTCTTCTGTTAAATTTAATCCAATTCGATCGTTTTTTCGTTCTAAAAAATCAACAACTCTAAGAGATTGCTCATTGTGTCTGAAACCATTTTTGCAAAGTTTATTTAAGACCTTCTCTCCAGAATGACCAAATGGCGTATGTCCCAGGTCATGTCCAAGAGAAATTGCCTCAACTAAATCCTCATTTAGTCTTAAGGCTCTAGCTATTGTCCTTGCAATTTGGCTTACTTCAAGGGTATGTGTGAGTCGCGTTCTAAAGTGATCCCCTTCAGGTGAAATAAAAACTTGTGTCTTGTGCTTAAGCCTTCTAAAACTTTTAGAGTGAATAATCCTATCCCTATCTCTTTGGAATATAGTCCTCATATCGCACTGCTCTTCATAATTTTTGCGTCCCTTGCTACTATCTGCAAAGGTAGCAAAATCAAAATACATTAAATGTTCAAGCTTTTCTCTTTCGACTCTCAGACACATATTTACCTCTCAAAATGTTCTTGGTATCTTTCAATAATAAGTTCTGCTGTCTCTTCGATTGCCTTGTCAGATACATCTATTACATAGCAACCTAAATCATCCATAACTTGGCGTGAATAATCTAACTCTTCCTTTATTCTGTCGTAGTTTGCATACTTTGCTCCAGATTCAAGTCCCAAAGATTTTAATCTTTGTTCTCTTATAGTTATGATTTTATCAGGATTAGCAATAAGCCCAACAACTCTATTTACATCTTTTTCATAAACTTCCTTTGGAACTGGAACTTCTGGAACAAGAGGTATATTTGCAACTTTGTATAGTTTATTTGCAAGATACATTGATAGAGGTGTCTTTGAAGTTCTTGAGATTCCAACTAAACAGATATCAGCCTTCTTTGCTCCCCTTGGATCTTTTCCATCGTCATATTTAACGGCAAATTCAACGCATTCTACTTTTTTAAAATAATTCTCATCAAGTCGTCTAATTAGTCCAGGCTCTCTAAGTGGTTCGTATCCCAAAATATCTTCAATTTGTCTCATAGGTTCGCCCATTACATCCACTGTGTGAAGTGATAATTCCTTGGCTACCTTTTCTATATAATTGCGTGTGTCTTGAACTACATTTGTATAAACGATTAAACTATTTTCAATTTTTGCAGCCTCTTCTAAGAGCGGTTTAATTTGCTCTACACTATTGTGGTAAGGGTATCTTCGAATTTCAAAATTTTCTGATTCAAACTGTCTTACAGAACTCTTTGCAATAAGTTCTCCTGTCTCACCTATTGAATCTGAAATTACAAATACTACTAAAGGATTTTCTAAATCTTTCATTCCTTCCCCCTATAAAATTTCTCCATTACAAATATCTACAAAAAGTCTCGTTACATTAGTTTTTGTAAAACGACCAACTATTTTAAATTGCTCATCTCCTACCTCTTCAACAACTGGCAGTGAATCAAAACCTCTTGTAACAATTAAGTTAGCAGCATTATATACGCTATCTTCCTTAGATATATGAACAATATTCGGCATTCTACTCATAATAATTGATATTGGCGTTTTCTTTATATCAGAATTTCCAAGCGTAAACCTTATTAAATCCTTTCTAGATACAATTCCAGCCAAATATCCATCTTCTGTAATAAACATTGAAGAAATATCTTCCATGAATAAATTAACTACTACATCATAAATTGAAGTCTTTATATCTACAGAAAAAGGAAGTGACATAAAATCTTTAACTTTTAATTTTTTAAAATCTTCAGTTAAAATTGTCAGACCACTTTTCCCAGTATAAAAATATCCAACTTTAGGTCTTGCTCCTATTATGCCTATCATCGTAAGTACTGAAAGATCAGCTCTAATAGTAGCCCTAGACAGACCTAAATTATCGGCAATTTCTTCTCCAGTAATAGGACCGTTCTTTTTAACAATTTCAATTATTTCAGCCTGTCTATCGCTAATTTTCAATTCATCACCGAGCCTTATTCGACAATCTTTTCAATATTTAAAATTCTTTGTACATCTTCTTCTACAGATTTTAATAGAGATAGTCTGTTGTTTTTAATCTTTTCATCTTCTGCCATTACCATTACATTGTCAAAATATTCGTCGATATATTTAACCAATGTATTTAGATTATCCATTGCAGAGATAATATCCATTTCATCTAAATTGTTATCTACTAACTCATGTACTTCTAAATATTTATCATATAAGTTGTTTTCAGCTTCAATTTCAAATAGGCTAGAGTCAATTTCTTCCTTATCAAAATCTTTTGTCATGTTATTAATTCTTACAAAAGCATCGACAAAGTTGGATCTGTCGTCCTCATTAAACCAGTCGTTTAACTTATGCGCTTTTTCAAAAATATCTAAGATAATTTCATCTTTTTTAAGAACTGCATCAATTACATCGTATCTGATACCTTCTTCTTGAAGCATTGTCTTAATTCTACCTAAGAAAAACTCGTCAATTTTATCTAATACTTCTTCGTGATTAAAAGTTAAACCTAACTTTTCAATATATTCATATAGTGAAGTCATTAAAATATCTTTAAGTTCAAGCTTCCAATTAGTTTTTCTAATAATATTTATGACACCAATTGCAGATCTTCTAAGTTTAAATGGGTCAGCTGAACCAGTTGGAATTTGATTTATTGCAAATAATCCTGCAATTGTATCAAGCTTATCTGCAAGTGAAAATATTGAACCAACTGTTGTGTTTGGAAGTTCATCTCCTGCAAATCTAGGAAGGTATTGTTCTCTTATTGCTGTTGAAACAATATCTTTTTCTCCAGAATTTTTGGCATAAATTGATCCCATTACACCTTGAAGTTCTGTAAATTCTATTACCATTTTTGTAGTAAGATCCGCCTTAGATAAATATGCAACTCTTTCTACATCTTCTAGAGCTTCATCTGCAATTTGAAGAACTTCACCGATTTTTTTAGCAAGTTTTGCATTTCTATCTTCTTTTTGTTTCATTGTTCCAAGATTGTCATAGAATAATACGCCGTCTAGGTTTTTAACATAATCTTCTAAAGGTCTTGATATGTCATCTTCATAGAAGAACTTAGCATCTTCGAGTCTTGCGCCTAGAACTTTTTCATTTCCCTCTATTACAATATCTTTGTAGTCTTCAGTACCATTTCTAACAGTTATAAAATATGGCAATAACTCTCCATCTTCAGCATAAATAGGGACAAATCTCAAGTGATCTATCATAGTTGTTGTTACAACTTCTTTTGGTAGAATCAAGTATTCTTTTTTGATATCTCCCTTAATAGGAGTTGGATATTCTACGATATATGTCAATTCTTCCAATAACTCTGGATTTTCGTGGATTTCTCCTCCTAAAGATTTGGCAATCTTATTAGAGCCAAGTTTTATTATTTCTTCTCTCTTGTTTTGGTCAAGGATTACGTAGTTATTTTCAAGAATTTGTTCGTAATTTGTGACATCGTCTATAACAACATCTGAATATCCTAAAAATCTATGTCCGTGAGTTCTGTTGCCAACTTTTATTTTTTCAAAGTCAAATTCAACTACTTCGTCGTTAAATAGAGAAACTATCCATCTAATAGGTCTTGCAAATCTTAAGTTTTTGCCTCCCCATCTCATGTTTTTAGGGAAATTGATATTTCTAATTAGATCAGGAATGATAGTTTTTAAAATTTCTTTTGTATCTGTTCCTATTGATGAAATATTTGCAAAAACATAATCTGTTCCCTTTAAATCTTTTATTACAATATCTTCTTCTGTAATCCCTTGAGATTTCATAAAGCCAAGTAGAGGTTTAGTAGGGTTATTATCTTCATCAAAAGCAATTTTTGCTGAAGGGCCTTTAACTTCCTTTGAACTGTCCTCTTGCTTATCTGCAATTCCATTTATTATCAAAGATAAACGTCTTGGAGTTGCATAAACAGAAGTACTTTCAAAAGCTATCTTGTTTTCGTTAAGAAGTTTTTCGGATTTATCTTTAAGTTGTTCAATTGCCATCTCCACAAATCTAGACGGTAATTCTTCCACTCCAATTTCTAATAAATAATTACTCATTATCTTCACCTCTATTTAATAAAGGATAACCCATTTTTTCTCTTTGTGATAAATATTCTTTAGCTACAAGTCTTGCAAGATTTCTAACTCTTTGAATATAAGAAGTTCTTTCAGATACAGAAAGAGCACCCCTTGCATCAAGCATATTAAAAGTATGAGAGCATTTTAGAGTGTAATCATAAGCGTCTAGTACGACTCCCTCATCTATTACTCTTTCAGCCTCTTTTTCATACATGTCGAATAATTTTCTAAGCATATCTACATCTGCAAGTTCAAATGCATATACAGAGTGTTCGTATTCATTTTGTTTAAATACATCTCCGTAAGTTAGATTTTCGTTGTATTTTATATCATAAACAGAATCTACATTTTGTAGATACATTGCTATTCTTTCTAGTCCGTAAGTAAGTTCTGCACTTTCAAGATCTAAATTCACTCCACCCACTTGTTGGAAATAAGTAAATTGAGTAACTTCCATTCCATCTAGCCAAACTTCCCAACCAAGTCCCCAAGCTCCAAGAGTTGGTGATTCCCAGTTATCTTCAACAAAACGAATGTCGTGTTTTTTTGGATCAATTCCAATTGCAAAAAGTGAATCCAAATACATTTGTTGAACTTCCTCTGGTGATGGTTTAAGTATTACTTGTAATTGATGGTGTTGGTATAATCTGTTTGGATTTTCTCCGTATCTGCCATCAGCTGGTCTTCTTGATGGTTCAACATACACTACTTTCCATTCTTCAGGTCCAAGAGCCCTTAAAAAAGTTTGAGGGTTCATAGTACCTGCACCTTTTTCAATATCATAAGGTTGCAAGATTATTGCTCCCTTTTCTTTCCAATAATTTTCAAGTGTTAGAATTAAATCTTGGAAATACATTTTATCCTCCTTAATTTAGCAATTTTAATGAATTAAAATTACTTATTTCTAAATTGTATTTTATATAATTAATAATAATATTGTGTAAAAATATTTTTTTATTATTA
>NZ_JBMNPQ010000079.1:0-6729 GCF_050943655.1 Peptoniphilus sp.
GACTTTAGTTTCTTATATAAATAGCTATGACTCTGTCCTTAAAAGTGAAATTGATCTCGTGTTTGGAAAAGATAATAAGTTAGATGAGTTAGTAGACGAGAAAAAAGTAGAAATTAGTCAAGTTGGACATATTGACGTCGTAAAATTAATTTAGATAAAAGATTTTGACACTTGTAAATATAAATATAAAGACCAGGAGGAGATACCTCTTGGTCTTTTAAAATGTCATCAATTATTTATTTCTTAAAAATTCATCAATTGATTTTGCGGCGTTTTTACCAGCTCCCATTGCAAGGATAACTGTTGCAGAACCTGTTACTGCATCTCCGCCAGCAAAAATTTCTTCTCTTGATGTTTGAGACTCTTCGTTTACTATTATGCCGCCCCAATTTTCTATGTCGAGATTTTTTGTTGTTGAAGAGATAAGTGGGTTTGGATTTGTTCCAAGGGCCATAATAATTGTTTCAAATTCTTCTGTGTAGTCAGACCCTTCAATTTTAACTGGTCTTCTTCTGCCAGATTCATCTGGTGCACCAAGTTCGTTTCTTACGCAGTTTAGAGCTTTTACCCAGCCGTCTTCAGTTCCTAGAATTTCAGTAGGAGCTGTAAGCATTTCGAATTTAATTCCTTCTTCTTTTGCGTGATGAACTTCTTCGACTCTTGCTGGAAGTTCTTTTTCAGTTCTTCTGTAAAGTATGGATACATCTGCTCCAAGTCTTTTTGCAACTCTTGCAGCATCCATTGCAACGTTGCCGCCGCCAATTACTGCAACTTTTTTGCCAACATTTACAGGAGTGTCGTATTCTTCGTCAAAAGATCTCATCAAGTTATTTCTTGTCAAGAATTCATTAGCTGAATAAACTCCATTTAAGTTTTCGCCAGGAATGTTCATGAATTTTGGAAGACCTGCACCTGAACCAATAAATACAGCTTCATAGCCGTCTTTAATTAAGTCGTCCACAGTAAGAGTTCTTCCGATTACAGTATTGTTTTCAATTTTTACGCCAAGGCTTTTAATGTTATCAACTTCATGCGCAACAACTTCTTCTGGAAGTCTGAATTCTGGAATTCCATAAGTTAAAACTCCGCCGCTTTCTTGAAGAGCTTCAAAGATTGTAACATCATATCCCATTTTAGCAAGTTCTCCGGCACAAGTAAGTCCAGCAGGGCCTGCTCCTATTACTGCAACTTTTTTGCCCATAGACTTAGGTTTTTCGTTTGAGTCAATGTGGTGACGTCTTGCATAATCTGCAGAGAATCTTTCAAGTTTACCTATAGAAACAGAGTCTCCTCTATTTGCAAGCACGCATCTCTCTTCACATTGTGTCTCTTGTGGACAAACTCTTCCGCAGACAGCAGGTAGGGAAGTGTAAAGTGATAGAACTTTATATGATTGTTCAAAGTTTCCACTTGCAATCTCTTTAATAAATCCAGGAATGTCTATTGAAACTGGACATCCTTCAACGCATTGTGGCTTTTTGCAGTTTAAACATCTGCTAGCCTCGAGAACTGCTTCTTCAGGAGTATAGCCAAGACACACTTCCTTAAAGTTTTTGTTTCTCTCTTCTGGATCTTGGTTTGCAATAGGAATTCGTGTGAATCTATCCTCTGCCTTTTTTATTTCAATCTTTTCGTTTAGATTTTCGTCATATTTTACTCTAGAAGCTTCAACAGCCATATCCATTGTGCAGTGGTGGTCTTTTATTTCAGTAGTTTTTTTGTTATTAATATATTGTCTTTGTCTTTTCATTGCAGAGTCAAAATCAACAAGGTGACCGTCAAATTCTGGACCATCAACACATGCAAATTTTGTTTTGCCTCCCACGTTTACACGACAAGCTCCACACATTCCAGTTCCATCAACCATAATAGGGTTAAGAGAAACTGTGATAGGTAGGTCGTACTTTCTTGTAGTAAGTTCTACAAACTTCATCATAATCATTGGACCAATAGAGACAACATTGTCGTATTTTTTATGTTCGTTTTCAACTAAATCAACAAGTTTATCTGTAACGAGCCCTTTAAATCCGTAACTGCCATCGTCAGTTGCTATGTATAAATTATCACAAACTGATGCAAGTTCGTCTTCAAGGATTACAAATTCTTTGGACTTTGCTCCAATAATGATGTCGCAGTGAAGGCCGTTTTCTTTAAAATATTTGGCTTGTGGATAAACTGGTGCAGTACCAACTCCACCTGCAACGAATAAATATTTTTTATCTTTGAGCTCTTCAAGATCCATTAACATAAAGTCTGACTCTTTACCAAGAGGTCCAACGAAATCTTTAAATTCGTCGCCTTCTTCAAAAGCACAGATTTTTTTTGTGGATTCTCCAGAAGCTTGAACTACTATTTGAACGCTACCTCTATCGATGTCATAATCAGATATAGTAAGCGGTATTCTTTCAGAATATTTATCAGCAATTAAAATAATAAATTGACCAGGTTTTGCTGAAGCAGCAATTTTTGGTGCATAGACATCAAATAGGTAAATATTTGGTGCCAATTCTTCTTTTCTCAATATTTTTGACATTTAATTCCCTCCATCTGATATAATTATAAAACATTGTAAAAATCAATACAATGTTTATGTCAATTAATTTAATTTGATGTTTTAGCGCATTACATATTGTGGTTATAATGTGTTTAATAAACTTTGGGAGATATTATGAGAAAATTTAAAAATAATTTAAAGAAAGTAGTAATAAAAGTTGGTTCATCGTCAATTACTCATGACAATGGAAAAATAAATCTTCAAAAGATAGATGAACTCTGCTACGAACTTGCAAATCTTGAAAATAATGGCATGGATGTAGTGTTAGTTTCTAGTGGAGCAATTGCAGCAGGTCGTGCAAAATTAAAAATTGACAATAGGCCGACAGATACTTCAGAAAAACAAGCAGCAGCTGCAGTGGGACAAGTTGCCCTTACTAATATATACGATAGAAGTTTAATAACATATGGCTATAATTCTGCACAAATTCTTTTAACTAGACAAATAGAAAAAGATAAAGAGATGAGTAACAATGCCAGAAACACCTTAGAAAAGTTAAGAGAGATGGACGTAATTCCAATAATAAATGAAAACGACAGCATTTCTACTTACGAAATAAAGTTTGGCGATAACGACACGCTCTCTGCCGTAATAGCAAGATTAATTGATGCAGACCTCTTAATAATGCTAACAGATATTGAGGGCCTATACACAGATGATCCGAGGAAAAATAAAGACGCACAAATAATAAGGGAAGTCACAGACATAAAATCTGTTGAAAGTCTTGCAAAAGATACTGATTCAAATGTTGGGACAGGTGGAATGCAGACAAAAATAAAAGCTGCAAAACTTGCTACTGAAAAGGGTATAGAAGTAGTGATTGCATCTGGCGAAAATATGAAAATAATAAGAGACATTGTAAAGGGTGATATTATTGGAACGTATTTTAAGTGTTAAAGATATTGGAAAAATTGCAAAAGAGTCTTCGCGAAAACTTGCAAAATTAAGTACGAAGGAAAAAAATGATATTTTGCGTTCAGTTAAGCTTTCAATAATTGAAAATACAGAAAATATTTTAAATGAAAATGCAAAAGATATTGAAGCTTCTAAGAGAAATAATATGCCAGAGGGTTTAATTGATAGACTTCTTTTAAATGAAGAAAGAATTATGTCAATGGCAAAGGCAATTGATGATGTAATAGATTATAAAGATCCTGTGGGACGAGTTCTATCTATGGAAGAAAATTATGCAGGGCTAAAAATTGGAAAGAAAACTGTGCCCCTTGGTGTGATTGCAATAATATATGAAGCAAGGCCAAATGTCACTCTCGATGCGGCGATTCTTTCTATTAAGGCATCAAGTGCAATAATTTTGCGTGGAGGAAAAGAGGCAATTAATTCTAACATTGCAATAGCAGAGGCAATTAGAGAGGGAATAAAAAACGCAGGTTATGACGAGAACTTTGTGCAAATTATAAGGGACACAAGTAGAGAGTCATCTCTTCTTCTTATGCAGCTTAAAGGCTATGTAGATTTATTAATTCCTCGCGGTTCAGCTTCACTTATAAATTCTGTTGTTGAGAATGCAAAAGTTCCTGTAATCGAAACAGGTGTTGGCAACTGCCACATCTATGTTGATGAGAAGTGCGACATTAAAAATGCACTTGAAATTATAAAAAATGCAAAGACGACTCGCGTTGGAGTTTGTAACGCAATGGAATCTCTAGTCGTTCATGAAAATCTTCCAGATGAATTTTATGAAGGTCTAAATAAAATTGTGGAAGAATTTAATTTAAAAGTCTATGCAGATGATAGAGCAATAGAAAAAATTACAGGCGCAAAGTCTGCAACTGAAGAAGACTTTGGAAAAGAGTATTTAGACTATGCCTTCTCTGTTAAGACTGTATCAAATATTGACGAAGCAATAGAACATATTGCAAAATATTCAACGGGTCATTCTGAGGCGATTTTGACTGAGTCTTATGAAAATGCAATGAAGTTTTTAGATGAAGTGGACTCAAGTTCTGTCTATGTCAACGCATCTACGAGATTTACTGATGGTGGAGAATTTGGAAAAGGTGCAGAGCTTGGAATTTCCACACAAAAGCTGCACGCAAGGGGACCAGTTGGGCTTGACGAATTAGTAAGCTACAAATATATAATTTTTGGAAATGGACAGATTAGAAATTAGTTAGACGAGACAGGCTTAGGTGATGTGATGAATAAGATATTAGTAGTTGAAGATGACAAGGATATAAATGATCTCGTTGTAGAGATTTTAAAAAAGAGTGGATACGATTCTTATGGAGCACTAAATGTAAGAGAGGCAAATTTATTTTTGCAAATACATGATTTTGATTTAATACTCTTAGACCTCATGATGCCAGAAGTGAGTGGTGAAGAATTTCTAGAAGAGCTTCGCAAGAACAAAAAACTTCCAGTAATAGTTCTTAGTGCAAAAATTGCGAAAGAGTCTAAAATAAATGTGCTTAAAATGGGAGCAGACGCATTTATAGAAAAGCCCTTTGATAAGGACGAACTCCTTGCAGTTGTTGAAGCAGTGATAAGAAGATACAAGGACTTTAACGAGGAAAATCATGAAGACAAAAACGAGATTAGCTACAGGGACATTCACATTGATTTAAATACAATGGCGGTGGAAGTAAAGGGCGAGGCGATTAAACTGACACCCATTGAATATAAAATTTTGCTTCTTCTTATGAAAAATCCTGATAGAATTTATACGCGTGAGAATCTCTATGAAGAAGTGTGGGAAGATGAATATTTTTATGATTCTGACACAATCAATGCTCACATATCAAACTTGAGATCGAAAATTAAAAAAGTTTCTGGAGAAAATTATATAGAAACTGTTTGGTCAATTGGATATAAATTAAAATAAAATCTAGGTTAAGCCTAGATTTAGTTCATAGACAAAGCTCAAGAAATCTTATCTCATTACAGAAATTGGGAAAGTTCATACTTTCGTAAATCTGAAAATCACAAACTCACTTAATGGGACAGTGTGATTTTCGGTCGATTTACTTCAAGTCGAACTTCCTACAATTTCTTCCATAGGATAAGATTTCTTTAGAGCTTTGTTATTTTTTAGACAGTTTGAATCTAGGTTAAGCCTAGATTTTTTTCTTTAGAAAGTCTTTAGAACTCCTTAATTCTTTATTAAACTTTATGAGAGATAATAATTGCAGGAGGTAGTTATGGAAAAGATTATTGAAATAAAAAATTTAAATAAAATTTATACAAAAACAAAAGCCCTCGATAATTTGGATTTTAATTTATACGATGGCGATACTTATGGACTAGTGGGAGCAAATGGTGCCGGTAAGTCCACTTTACTTAAAATTTTGGCAGGTTACATTGAAAAAAATAGTGGCGATGTCAATGTTTTTGACAAAAACCTCGACAAGAATACAGAAATTAGAAATAGCTTTGGATTCTTGATAGAAGAAGCGTCATTCTATTCATATTTCACAGGTATGCAAAATTTAAAATATTTAGCAGACTTAAAGGGGATAGAAATTCCAAAAGAGACATTTGAAATTGCAAAACTTTTTAAAATAGATAATGCACTAAATAAAAAAGTAAAAGCTTATTCAACTGGAATGAAGCAAAGACTTGGAATTGTGGCTGCACTTATGAATAGACCAAGAGTTTTAATTTTAGATGAGCCCATTAATGGTCTTGATCCAGAAGGTATAGTGGATCTTAGAAATGTTTTATTAAGGATTAACAAAGAGTGGAATACGACTATTGTAGTTTCTTCTCACATATTAAATGAGCTATCACTCATTGCAAATAGGATTGGATTTATAAAAAAAGGGAAGATGCTTCAAGAGTTAACTAGAGAAGAATTGGACTCCAAAGTTAAAGACTATATAAAAATAGTTGGAGAAAATGAAAATTTAAATAAAATCGTAAATATTTTGGAAGAGGATTTGAAAATAGAAAACTTTAAAGTTATGGATAATAACGAGATAAGGGTCTTTGATAAAATTGACATCCTTACAATTCAAAAGGAAATGGCAAAACACAATATATATTTAAACGAGATTTACCACAAAAAATCTACACTTGAAGAATATTATGTAAAATTAATGGGAGGTCAAGATGAATAAATATTTTAAAACAGATTTTAAAAGAGCTCTATCAAGAAGAAATACAAAGATAGGTCTATTAATTTCAGTTGCCTTTGTAGTAATTCTAAATTTATTACT
>NZ_JBMNPQ010000080.1:0-6581 GCF_050943655.1 Peptoniphilus sp.
AAAGAGAGCAACAACAGCTCTCTTTCTCTTTTAAAATTATTAATATATTGGCTTTTTTCTCTATAAGCCCTAATTCCCTCTTCAAATCATCCACTACTCATCCATCAACATTATATTCTAATAAATTTCCCACTTTAACTTTCACATATAGAATACATACATTAGCTCTGTTAAAGATGGCATTTAATTACATCATCTTTTAGAATACATTTTAATCAGTTGCTTTGATATTTTTATCACCCATAACTTTATCCTAAAGATGTAATACTTTTTGAATAAATTTAACAAAAAAAGAAGTTGTAACTTTAATTTACAACTTCTTCAAATACTTTATAGTTTTACTAAATATTTGTCCAAAAGATTGTTGCAATATTTTTCATCTACTTCTGCAAGAAGCCCCGCAGATGAAAGCACATAATCTTTATCGAGCAAATACTCTATATTTTTATTTACAAGAAAATCGTCATCTAGATCTGATATTGCCTTTAATATTGACTTTGGCTTGTCGGAATAAATTAAATTTCCACCAGTTCCAATAAAGAGTTCAGCACGCCTTAAGTCCTTTCCTATTTGTTGATACATTATACGCGTTGGAGTCTTTATCTTTTTTAATTTTCCAATGTGTCTCTCAAGGGAAGTTTTTGTCGCAATGTAGCATAGGACATTGTCAAAATATAATTCCTCGTCAGTATCTGGAATATAATCTGTATGCTCAAACCTGTGAAGAGTTTTCTCTTCTGCGTCTTTAATTCCAAATTTTAAAAAGGGCTCGTCTCCAACTGATTCATAAAGAGCTGTTGCAGAATACCTCATGCCCATGTCGCCTTCCACAGTTCTTTTTTCAAACGGTTCATCAACTTGTGGCGAAAGAATATTTTCTTCACCGTAGTATGACTTTCCGATTGAGTGAATATCTGTAGTCGCACCACCAACATCGACAGACATAATTACATCGTCAAGATGTTTTGCATAACTTGACATAGCTCTTTGAACTGCAATTGGTGTTGGCAAAAATACATCAAAGTCTTTGCTTAGCTTATCTATTCCCTTTGCTATTGCTATTGTCTTAATAAAGAGATCTCCAATAGTCTCTCTTAAAGGTCTGTAATTTATTGTGTTTGTTGTAGGCATCACATTTTCTGTAAATTTATAGGAGATATCTGACGCATCAAATATCTCCTTAATTTCCTTTTGGCAATCTATATTACCAGCTACTACTATTGGTGTTTTAATTTTAAACTTTGCAAGCTTATTGGCGTTAAATATAATATTTTCTCTATTTCCATGATCAGTTCCGCCGCTTAGAACAATTACATCTGCTCCTGCATTTGCAATTTCTTCTACCTGCTCATCGGAAAGTTCGTAGGAATAGACTTTTAATATTCTAGCTCCACTGGAAAGAGAAGCCATTCGTGCAGCATTTGTCGTCAAATTTTTTGAAAATCCAATTGCCACAACTTTTAAACCCCCAGATGCTGAAGAGCATCCGAGGATTTTATCATATTCAACATCCACTTTTGTCTTTAATTTTTCTAATGCTTTATTAAAACCAATTCTTACATCTGTATCAACAGTAGTATAACTGGACGCACTTGCTAAAAGTGTATTTTTTACAGTATCTACTAAATGCAATTTAGTATAAGTTGATCCTACATCAACTAAGAGATACTTCATGCTAATTTTTCGTTAACAATTTCCATAATTTCTTTATGATTTTTTTCTACAGTCGCTCTTACTTCGTCCATTTTTTCTTCTAGTTCATGTCTGTAAGATTGATCTTTTAGAGAGTTTAGGTTGATGATAACATTTAAGAATGCTCCTTCAACAGCAGCTCTAATGTTGATAACAGCAACTGCTACGTCAGTTATAGCATTTGAGTTACCAGTTTCTGCTAGTTCTCTTGCATAATCATAAAGTTCAATAACTTTTGTTCCAAGTCCTAGTGGTACAGAGATTGCTTCTTTGTATCCTTCTTGGATTTTTTCAGATCTAATAGCTTTTTCTTCTTCAGTTTCTTTTGGAAGTTTCATTGCAGCCATAACTCCGTTAAATGAATCAGAGTCTTTGTCAATGCCATCAATAAATTCATCTTTATATTTAGCAAGTTCTACAACAAGTTCTTCCATTCTATCATTTACATCTGCATATCTTTTTTTACCAATAGTTAAGCTTGCAACCATTGATAAAAGTGAAGCTGCAATAGTTGCATTAAGTGCAGCTATTGATCCACCACCTGGTGCTGGTGAGTCTGATGCAGTTTCGTTTGCAAATTCTACAATATTTAAATCTTTAAGCATTTTTCCTCCTAGTAAATCAGTATTAGAATAAACCAGTAATTACTCCATCATTGTCAATATCCATTTTGTTAGCTGCTGGTACTTTTGGTAGTCCTGGCATAACCATGATATTTGATGTTTGTACTACTATAAATCCTGCTCCTGCTGATACACGCACTTCTTGGATTTCGATATCGAAGTCTGTTGGTGCTCCCATTACTTTTTGATCGTCAGTGAATGAGAATTGTGTTTTTGCTATACAGATTGGTAGTCTGTCAAGTCCTATTGCTTCTAGTTTCTTGATTTGGTTTTGTGCTGCTTTTGTGAAGTTAGCTTGTCTACCTCTGTATATTTCTTTTACGATTGTGTTTACTTTTTCTTCTATTGTTAAGTTTTCGTCGTAAATTGGTTTGAAGTTAGATTCTTCTTCGTCTATTAGCTCTACTACTTGTGTTGCTAGGTCTTCTGCGCCTTCTCCACCTTTTGCGAAGCATTCGCATAGTGAGATTCTTACTCCTAGTTCTTTACATAGTTCTTGTAGTTTTTCGATTTCTGCGTCTGTGTCTGATTCGAATCTGTTTATTGCGATTATTGCAGGTACGCCGAATTTTTTCACGTTTTCTACGTGTCTTCTTAGGTTTGCAAATCCTTTTTCTAGTGCTTCTACGTTTTCTGGTTTAAGGTCTTTTTTGTCTACTCCACCGTGCATTTTTAGTGCTTTTATTGTTGCTACTATTACTACTGCATCTGGTTTTAGACCTGCTACTCTACATTTGATGTCCATGAATTTTTCTGCTCCAAGGTCTGCACCGAATCCTGCTTCTGTTACTGCATAGTCGCTTGTTTTTAGTGCTAGTCTTGTTGCTAGTATTGAGTTACATCCGTGTGCTATGTTTGCGAATGGTCCTCCATGGATAAATGCTGGTGTGTTTTCTAGTGTTTGTACTAGGTTTGGTTTTAATGCATCTTTTAGTAGCATTGCTACTGCACCTTCGATTTCTAGGTTTGCTACTGTTATTGGATCTCCGTCTAGGTTATATGCTACTATCATTCTTCCTATTCTTTCTTTTAGGTCTGTTAGGTTTTCTGATAGGCATAGTACTGCCATGATTTCTGATGCTACAGTAATCATGAAGTGGTCCTCTCTTGGGAATCCATCTGCTTTTTTTCCTAGAGATATTACTACGTTTCTTAGAGCTCTATCGTTCATGTCGATTACTCTTTTCCAAACGATTTGTCTTGAGTCTATGCGTAGTGCGTTTCCTTGGTGAATGTGGTTATCTATACATGCTGAGATTAGGTTATTTGCTGCTGTCATTGCATGTAAGTCGCCTGTGAAGTGAAGGTTAATGTCTTCCATTGGTACTACTTGTGAGTATCCTCCACCTGCTGCTCCACCTTTTACTCCAAATACTGGTCCTAGTGATGGTTCTCTTAATGCTACTGCTGATTTTTTTCCGATTCTGTTTAGACCTTGTGTTAATCCTATGGATACTGTTGATTTTCCTTCGCCTGCTGGTGTTGGTGAGATTGCTGATACTAGGATTAGTTTTCCGTTTTCGTTTTCTTCGTCAATTCTCTTGATTGCTTCCCAGCTTATTTTTGCTTTGTATTTTCCATAGTGTTCTAGGTCGTTATCTTCTATTCCTACTTTTGCTGCTACTTCTTCTATTGGTAGCATTTTAGCTTCGTCAGCTATTTGTATATCTGTTTTAAAAGTCATCAATTACTCCCCTATTAATTGTGTTTCGATTACTTGATCTGCGCTAAATCCATCAATTTGCATATAGTATGCAGCACTATCAATTAATGCTTGAAGTGGTAGTAAGCCAATAAGTTCTGTGTTAACTACTGTAACGCCATATCTTTTTGCTTCTGATTTAACCATTTCAAGAGCTTGATAGATAGCAGTTTTTTCATAATTTACAAGGTTCATTGAAACTTGAGTTTGTCCCTTTTCTTCTAATGAAAGACCAATTGCTTTAACAAATCTTAGTCCTCCACCGATGTGACGAACTGTTTTTGCGATTTTGTCAGCAATTTCAACATTAGGTGTGTCTAGGTTAACGTTGAAAGCTACTAAGTGGAATCTAGCTGCAACAGCTGTAGCTCCAGATTTAGCGTTCATTTCTTGTGGACCAAAGTCAGGTTTCCATTCTTCTTCTTTAATTTTTTCGAAGAATCCTTCATATTGTCCTTTTCTAACTTTTGCTAAGTTCTTTCTTTCTGGTTTAGTTGCTGCATCTTCGTATAGATATACTGGGATACCTAAATCTCCAATAGCTTTTCCTACTTGTTTTGCGAATTCTACACATTCTTCAGTGTCTGTTTCAGTAATAGGAATAAATGGAACTACGTCAACTGCTCCCATTCTTGGGTGAGCACCTTTGTGTTTAGTCATGTCAATTAATTCTTGTGCTACTTTTACTGATTCAATTACAGCATTAATAACAGCTTGTGGTTCACCAATAACTTCAACAACAGTTCTGTTGTGGTCAGCATCTGGTTGGTAGTCTAGTAGTTTAATATTTTCCTTTCCTCTAAAACAATCTGCAATCTTTTCAACAACGTCAAGATCACGGCCTTCAGAATAGTTTGGAATACACATTACTCTTTTCAATTAATTTTTCCTCCTTGATTATAAATCACTCTATTAATTACATCTTGCAATTAATAATATTTATCTGTTATCTATCTCAAATTATATTAAGTTTAAAAATTAAAGTCAAATTATAGTTCTACAACTTTTTCTACAGCTTCAAGTAATTTGCCTGAAGTTAATAGTTCTGTAGCTTTTTCAAGTTCTTCGTAGATTTCTACTTTCTTGTCTTCTTCCATGAAAGCAATATTTTCTCTTACTAGATCGTGAGCTACTTTAGTACCTTTACCTAGTTCAAATTTGTTATCTTCCATTTCCATTCTGAAGTCAAGAGCTTGAGTTGCAATCATGATTTCAGTTGCGATAATTCTGTATGAGTTTTTAACAACTTCTCTTGCTTTTCTTGATGCCCAGTTACCCATTGATACGAAGTCTTCTTGGTTTTCACATGAAGTAATTGAGTCAACACTTGCTGGGTGAGAAAGTGTTTTGTTTTCTGATGCTAAAGCTGCTGCTGCATATTGAGTAATCATGAAACCTGAGTTTAGTCCAGGGTGTTTTACTAGGAATGATGGCATTCCAGAAAGGTTAGTGTTTACTAGTCTTTCAATTCTTCTTTCAGAAATGTTTCCAAGTTCTGATGCAGCAATTGCTAAGAAGTCGAATGGTTGTGCCATTAATTCGCCGTGGAAGTTACCACCAGAAATTACTTTTCCGTCGTGAGTGATAATTGGGTTATCAGTTGCAGAGTTAAGTTCGATTTCTACTTTTTTCTTTACATATTCTAGAGTATCTTTACTTGCCCCGTGAACTTGTGGGATACATCTGAATGTGTAAGCGTCTTGTACTCTTAGTTCAGCTGTGTGAGTTACATAAGTTGATTCTGCTAATAAGTTTCTGAAGTTTTCTGCAGTTTCAAGAGCACCTTCGTGAGGTCTTATAACGTGAAGTTCTTCCCAGAATGCGTCAATAATTCCTCTTGCTGATTCAAGTGACATAGCTCCAGCGATGTCTGCAAGTTTAGAAAGATTCATTGCATCATAAAGTGCAAGAGCACCTGTAGCTGTAAGAACTGTTGTACCATTTGTAAGAGCAAGACCTTCTTTTTGAGCTAGTACGATAGGTTCAAGACCAGCTTTTTTCATAGCTTCTGCACCTGGTAGAAGTTCTCCTTCATAGTAAGCTTTTCCAAGTCCAAGCATTGGAAGTACCATGTGTGCAAGTGGTGCTAAGTCTCCAGAAGCTCCTAATGATCCTTTTTCAGGAATAAATGGAACTACGTTTTTATTTAACATATCTAGTAACAATTCGATTGTTGAAAGTCTAATACCAGAAACTCCCTTTAATAGTGAGTTAATTCTAATAAGCATAGTAGCTCTAACTTCATCTTCTGGAAGTGGGTTGCCAAAACCAGATGCGTGAGTTCTGATAATGTTTTCTTGAAGTTGTGCTGAGTCTTCTTTAGAAATTGAAACTCTTGCTAGAGATCCAAATCCAGTGTTGATTCCGTAAACAACTTTTTCTTCTTCAACAATTTCTTCTACATATTGTCTTGATTTGTTTACATCAGCGATTGCTTTTTCGTCGATTTCAACTTGTACGTGGTTTCTAGATACAGCAACTAATTGTTCAAGATCTAGATTATTACCTGTTAATACTACTTTTTCCATGATTAATTCCTTCCTTTCATTTTAATCATTAATTAT
>NZ_JBMNPQ010000081.1:0-6350 GCF_050943655.1 Peptoniphilus sp.
GAAGTTTACAAGAATTTATTTTCCATAATTTTTCAAATAGGAATTAATAAGTGTAACTGTAACTTATAAAATAAAAACTTCCAAAATTAGGCGAGCTTGTTTTAAGAGTCTGTGTCAATCCCTTATTATCAAGCCATTAATTTATGTAATCCTAATTTAAGAAGATTTATAACGATGGGTTACAGGTTACAAAGTTACATTTGTATCTTTACTTGATTTGCAGTATCTATTTCTAATTGATTTTCTTTTTTCCATTCTTCTGGCAATAAATTCTTGTAAACTTCTATAAAGTCAGTTTCATTTTCTTTTTTCTTTTCATAGTATAGTTTTACTGGAATTGAGACCCCACTTGGTGATATTCTCTTAGTCTTAGATGACCTAACTGGAATCCACTCTTGAAAATAATTATCCATAATCTCTGAAAAAGATTTTGATTTTATTTGGTAACCTTGCATGGTTAGTTCTTTGAAACAAGTTATATTTGGATCCGCACTTTTTGGCTTATATTCTTCCAAGAAATATCTAATGTCTTCCACATCTGGGTTTAGATATTTGAATTTTTCTTGTTCCTTATACAAGTCTTTTAAAAGATTTTTTGGTATAGTCCATGCGTGAGTCTTGTTTTTAAAGATTTCATACCCTAAGGCTAGAGCCTGATTAAAATCTTCTCTTATGCGAGAAATATATTCTTTATCCGAGAGTTTTTCCTTATTATTTTTATCTGGATATATAGTCCTTACTCTTTTATTTGGATTACATTCAACGGGCAAATATCTTCTTTCTCCAGTATGATCATTAAGAAAAGTTCTTTCATTTAATGTCCCTATGAAGATACAAGTTCTAGGCACATCTGTTGCATATTTTTCGTAGGGTATTCTTATCCTATCGCTTAATTTTGATAAAAAAGATTTAGCTTCATTAGCTGATTTTGCATTTCTTAAAGCAACAAATTCTTCGATTTCAACGACAGTTTTACCCATAAGGTTCATGACGGCATCCTTGCCTTGAATGTTTTCTATTGTACAAAACCAATCATCTGTTATGGATAAGTATCTTGCAAAAGTCGATTTGCCTATACCTTGTCCACCAACTAAAACAATCATCTCATCAAACTTAGCTCCTGGATTAAAAATTCTTTTTATCATGCCCAATATCATATGTTCCATTATCCAATTGTTAAGCTCTGTATCATCCGCTCCCAAATACTTTGGTAAAAGTTTTCTAATGGCATTTTTATCTCCATTCCATTTTAAATTTTGAAGATATTGCTTTGGCGGACTCACTTCATATTGATGAGCTACAAAACGAATAGCTTCCCACATTTTGTTTGCGTTATAATTAATTCCAAAATGTTTTTCTATCTCTAACCCTAGTCTATTGTTTAAAGAATCATCCCAAAGTCGTATTTGATTTTCCTTTATATTTCTTTCTCCAATAATTTTCCCCTGGAATTTTATTTCATTGGTAAATTTATCAAAGAATATTTGTCCTTCAATGATTTTTTGATTATGACAATATTTTGGATTTAAAATAGCGGTTACAATATTACCAGTAATTTGTCTAACCGTCCCCTTATCCGTAGTTTGTAAGTCTAAAAAGGCGTAAGTCTGATCTATTTCTGGGAATTTTAATTTAATATCTGTCATAAGGCTCACTCCTTTTCTTTTTAAAATCATCTAATCTCTTTATTGTTTTATATTTGCTATCCATTTTATCCTCCTGTCTGGTATAAATAAGACTCCTGTGGTAAAATGAACTTGTCTAGAGAACACTTCTCACAGGAGTGTATGCCTTTACTCTTTGTAGTAGGGGCTTTTTTCTTTTTTGATTTCTTCATATATTTCTAAAATATAGATTAAAATATTAGTTTCATCGTCATTAAGTTTTCCAAACTTTTTAATAACTTTTGCTAGTTGAAATATTTCCTTGGCTATATTATCAGAAAGTCTGTAATCACTTACTATATTAACTTCGTGATTTAATAGCATTTGTAGAAAATAGTCTTGCTTTTTAAGTCCGCTTATTGCAATCTTTTTGTTTATTAGATCATATTCTTCTTCAGATACTCTGAAATTTAAAATGCGATTTCTTTTTCTATTTTTCTTTTTATTTCTCTTTTTTTTAGAGATTTCATCTAATGAATGTCTTCTAAACATCTTTATCATCCTCTTCTAATAAATATTTCCAGTCATTTGCCTTATTATTTCTTACTTGTGTTAAAGACAGAGCCATTTCTTTTTGCTTACTAGGGAAGAGATGAGCATATCTATAGGTAATATCAATCGATTCATGTCCAACCCTATCAGCTATTGCAGTTGCAGAAAATCCAAGTTCAATCAAGAGTGAAACATGAGAATGCCTTAAATCATGTATTCGAATTCTTTTTACTTGAGATTTCTTAGATCCCCTATCCATTTCATGGTGGAGGTAGCTCTTAGAAAAATTAAATATTAAGTCTTTTGGTTTTAACTTATAAAAACTGTCTATATATTCTTTAATCTCATCAGTTAAAAATTCAGGCATAACTATTGTCCTGATGCTTTTTTTAGTCTTAGGTGCTGTTATTACATTTTTCCCATCAATCCTTTGTAAAGATTCATCAATTTTTAATGTATGTCTTTCAAAATCAAATTTTTCTTTTGTTAAGGCTAATAATTCTCCCATTCTAAGACCACACCAATATAAAAGTTCAAAAGCATAAAATGATTCAGGTTTATCTTTAATAGCTTCTACAAATCTTTCATATTCATCTTGTGTCCAAAATAGCATTTCGTCAGCTTCTTTTTCTCCCATAGAGCCAACATCACGAGCAACATTAGTTTTTAAATTGTAGTACCTACAAGCATGATTTAAGATGCTAGATAACTGGGCATGAATAGTTCTCAAATAAGTAGGAGAGTAGTTTTTTCCATTCTTATCCTTAATCTTCATAAGCTCATTTTGCCATTGAATGATGGTTACATTATTAATCTCATTAAGCATTAAATCACCAATATAGGGAAGTATTTTTTGATTTACAATTGCTTCTTTTGTCCTCCAAGTATTTTCTCTTATTCTTGGTTTTCTATCCCTCTTGTAAAGTTCAAAAAACTCCCTAAAGGTCATCTCAATTGATTCAGAATGTTGATTTAAAAATTCTTGTTCCCATTTTAATGCTTCTTTTTTTGTTAAAAATCCACGTTTTTTCTTAGTTAATTTTTCTCCTTTCCAGTTGGTGTAATTAAATTTACAAAACCAAGTCTTGTTCCCGCTTTCATCTCTAAATGCTGGCACTTTAAACCTCCTTTGTATTTGTCGGTTTATAGCAATACTTTTCCATAAAGTATTCTCTATTTACCTTTCCTCTTTGTACACGATAGCCTAATTTAAGTAAGTCTTGATTCATATCGTTTATTATCTGATATGCTGTTGTCCTACTTACATCAAGAAATTCTTGTACATCTTTTGCATTCATAAAAATACCTTTCATAATGTCCTCCTTTTATAGTTTGTAAGGTTCTACATCCACAAAAGGGCGAGCATTAATTTTTATATCTTACATTTTCCGTTCAATATTGAACGGTATGTATATATAATAACAGTTCATATTTGTTCTGTCAAGTTTTTTCTATTTATTTTTTTCTAAAATATTCAGATACTTACAAATATTTACAACAGAACAGTTTTGTTGAGCTTTTGTTCGTTTTGTGATAAAATATTTATAGTTATCGTGAAATAAGGAGGAGTTAGTTTGATTTCTGGAGAAAAATTAAAAAAGTTAAGACTTATGAGAAACTTAACTCAAAAAGAACTTGCCATTAAGTCTGGTTTGACAGATGCTGCTATAAGAAATTACGAGCTTGGAAATAGATCTCCAAGTAAAGAACAATTACAAAAAATATCTGAAGCACTTGATTGTGATATATCAGCATTAATTAATCATGAACCTAATTCTATTTTTGAAATAATGCATATAATCTTTGATTATGAAAAAGATATGAAGTTTAGACCGTTGGCAGGTGATGGAGAAATTACTGGACTTTTATCAAATGATGTAGACTTCAATAATTTTCTAATAGAATGGAATGAGATGAGAAAAAAGCATTACAACGATGAGATAACAGACGAAGAATTTGAAGATTGGAAGTTATCATATCCTAAAAAATCTAGATTTTTAAAATAAGTATATGTACGCAAAAAGACCGCAGCTTGAAACTACGGTCTTATTTTTGTCCAAATGTAAACCACTTGGAACTATTATTTAATTTATTCTTTTTTACTTCCAGTACCATTTGAGTACCGGTAGCCATTTTTCATTCTCTATATAGCTTGTAATCAAGCCATTTTATAAAATTTTGCTACTATTCCCATTCTATTGTAGCTGGGGGTTTACTTGTGATGTCATACACTATTCTGTTTATGTGGTCTACTTCGTTTACTATTCTGTTTGATACTTTATCTAATATGTCCCAAGGGATTCTTGAGAAGTCCGCTGTCATAAAGTCTGTTGTTGATACTGCTCTTAGTGCCAATGTGTAGTCATAAGTTCTAAAGTCTCCCATTACTCCAACAGTTCTGTTATTTGTTAGGACTGCAAAGTATTGGTTTACGTCTTTTGCTACTTCTGATTTTTCTAGTTCTTCTCTAAAGATTTTATCAGCATCTCTTAAGATGTCTAGTTTTTCTTTTGTGATTTCTCCCATTACTCTAATTGCAAGGCCTGGTCCTGGGAATGGTTGTCTATCTACTAGGTAATCTGCTAGTCCAAGTTCACGTCCAAGGTCGCGCACTTCGTCTTTAAATAGCATTCTTAGTGGCTCGATTATTTCTTTAAAGTCGACAAAGTCAGGCAGTCCTCCAACGTTGTGGTGGCTCTTTATTACTGCTGAGTCGCCGTGACCAGATTCAATTACGTCAGGATAGATTGTTCCTTGTGCTAGGTAATCTACTGATTTTATTTTTTTGCCTTCTTCTTCAAAGACTCTTATAAATTCTTCACCAATTATTTTTCTTTTTTGTTCTGGATCAGTTACGCCAGATAGTCTATCTAAAAATCTCTTTTCTGCGTCAACTCTTATGAAGTGCATTCCACTATCTTTAAATGCTTCTTCTACTTCGTCGCCTTCATTTTTTCTCATTAGTCCGTGGTCAACGAAGATGCAAGTTAGGTTTTCTCCAACAGCTTTTGATACTAGTGCTGCTGTTACTGATGAGTCAACTCCGCCTGATAGGGCAAGTAGTACTTTTCCATCGCCAACTTTTTCTTTTATTTCTTCAACTGCAACTTTTGCATAGTTTTCCATTGTCCAAACTGGTTCTTCTTTACATATATTAAGTACAAAGTTTTCTAGCATTTTTTTGCCGTTTTCTGTGTGATTTACTTCTGGATGGAATTGTAATGCGTAAAGTTTTTTGTCTTCATTTTCCATTGCAGCTATTGGACAGTTTTTGCTAGTTGCAACTTTTACAAAGCCCTCTGGCATTTTTTCTACTCTGTCTACATGGCTCATCCAAACTTTTTGATTTTTATCTAGTCCATCAAAAATCTTTGAGTCCTCTGTTTCTATTTCTGTCTTGCCAAATTCTCTCTCTTTTGGTGCTGCTACAACTTTTCCGCCCAATGTGTGTGCCATAAGTTGCATTCCGTAGCAAAGTCCAAGTATTGGTATGCCAAGTTCAAATATTTCTTTTTCGATTTGTGGAGAATTTTCTTCGTAGACTGAATTTGGGCCTCCTGTAAAAATTATTCCACCGATTTCATCTTTTTTCTCATTTATTGTCTTTATAGCTTTTTTAAAGGGAACTACTTCGCAATAAACTTTTAAGTCTCTAACTCTTCTGGCGATTAAGTGATTGTATTGACCGCCAAAATCTACAACAAGTATCATGCAAAACCTCCATATCTTTTATTCCTTTATTTTATATCAAATTGTCATATATTACTATAGTTTTGGTAAAAGTATTTGAAATCTGAAAATATAGAGAAAGTTTTGTGATATTTTTTTGGTTTATGTTGACATTAATTTTTACTAAACATATAATTTATAGTTGAGTGAAGACCTGTATAAAGTATTGAATTTTCTTGAAAAATAGGGATTTTAATGGTAAAATAAAGTCTTGAGTAAAAGGAGTGGTAAAATGGGTTTAATGGAAAAATTATTCGGAACCTATAGCGAAAGAGAACTGAAAAAAATTGAACCACTAGTTAATAAAGTAATGAGTCTTGACGAAGACATGCAAAAACTTTCTGATAGTGAATTAAAAGATAAAACAGTTGAATTTAAAAATAGAATTGCAAATGGCGAAACTACTGATGATTTGTTGCCAGAGGCTTTTGCAGTTGTTAGAGAAGCTGCATGGCGTGTGCTTGG
>NZ_JBMNPQ010000082.1:0-6309 GCF_050943655.1 Peptoniphilus sp.
AATAATTTTTAGCTTTTTAAACTCACCCCATTGCGGCGATGTTTTTATATTTTAAATTTATATCGTCCCTAAAGAATAGTTTTTTCTTTTAAGCTCGTTAAATTCCATCACTCTATAAACTTTTAAAAACTATTAGAATATAATTTTAAATTTCAGGTTATCCTTTATTAACTTAATGGATTTTAAATTATTTTCGCACACAATCTTATACGAAAAAAGACTTCCAAAAAGGAAGCCTTATAAATTTAATTATTTATTTCTTTCATATGGGATACCATCTGCAGAAGGTGCTCTTGAACCTTTTACAAAGGCAATTAAAACTATTAGAGTTATCACATAAGGAATCATTGAAAGTAAGTTTGTATCAATTTTAATTCCCTGTGATCCTAAGAATACTGATAGACCTTGAGCAAATCCAAACAGTAGACATGCAGCCATTGCTCCATGTGGTCTCCATCCACCAAATATAACTGCTGCAAGAGCGATAAATCCTTGACCAGAAATTAATGTCTCTCTAAAGTTAGAAACTACTGCAAGTGACATTGACGCTCCGCCAAGTCCTGCTAAAAATCCAGAACCTAAGACGCATATATATTTAATTGCATAGGCATTTACTCCAAGAGTTTCTGCAGCCTTTGGATGTTCGCCGACAGCTCTTATTCTAAGACCAAGCTTTGTCTTATAAAGAATAAAATACATCAACAGTACCAAAATAAATGAAATGTATACTGATGCATATTGTGCAAAGACAATATCTAAAAATTTAACAAATCCACTGCTTGCCACAGCTTGATCTGTGAAGATGTTCTTAAAAAGTACTGGCAATTTATTTGCATAAGGAATTGACTTAGACATTGCAGCTCCATCGAAGAATATTCTACACAAGAAAACTGCAAGTCCTGGACCAATTAAGTTTATGGCAATACCACTTACTACATGGTCTGCTGCAAAATGTATTGTTGCAATTGCATGAAGAAGTGCAAGGAGCATTCCTCCAAGACCACCGCATATAAATGCAAGCCAAGGATTACCAACATAATATCCTACAATTGAACCTATGATTGCTCCAATTGCCATCATGCCTTCAAGTCCAATGTTTACAACACCTGAGTTTTCACTTAAAACTCCGCCAAGAGCTGTGTAGATTAGGGGTGCTGAATAAAGTAATGTTATTGAAAGAATACTTGCAATATTAAGTGCTATATTATTCATCTTTACCTCCCATGCTCTCGTCCTTTTTTACTTCTGTGTTTAAGATAGGATCTGGTGTACCCTTTTCTATCTTTTGATTCTTGCTATCGCTCTTCCACTTAGTGAAGAATAATTTTATCATATCCAAAAGTTTTGGCATTGCTATAAATAAAATCATAATTCCAACGATTATATTTATAACTTCTGAATAAGTTCCAATAGTTGTAAGCTTTCCGCCACCATAACTTAACCCGGCATACAGAAGTGCCGCCGGTATCGTTCCAAGAGGCGAGTTACCTGCAATTAATGAAACTGCCATTCCATCAAAACCATAGCCCTCTTGAGCTGCCATTATACCGATGTTACCAGAAACACCAAGAACAGTGATTGCTCCTGCAAGTCCTGAAAGTGCTCCTGCAATACCCATTGATTTCATAATGGCTTTGTTTATGTTTATTCCGCCATACTCTGCGGCTTTTGTGTTAAATCCAACAGCGCGAAGTTCATATCCTAAAGTAGTCTTCTTTAAGATATACCAAATTACAATTGCGGCAACAATTGCAATAATAAGACCCCAGTTAACTGGTGGATTTAAAATATCTCTTAAAAATTTATTGTTTCGCAAAACTTCTTTTCCTGCAGCGCTCGTCTTCCATGATCCTAAGATTCTAATGGATGCACTGTTTTTAATTGAATAGGAGTTGTCAGATTCAATACTTCTAATCGCACTAAAACTGAGCAAATAGTTACTCAGATAAAAGGCAATCCAGTTCATCATAATAGATGAGATAACTTCATTAACTTGGAATTTCGCCTTGAAAAATCCGACTAATGCTCCCCAAATAAATCCACATAATAATCCGCACAAAAGTGCAACAATTCCATGAACAACTGGTGGAAGATCTAAAAGTAGTCCAGCAAGTAGCGCCCCAATTGAGCCCACTATGTACTGTCCTTCTGCTCCTATGTTAAATAGTCCAGTATTAAACGCAAAGGCAACTGAAAGTCCTGTCAAAATTAATGGAATGGCCTTTACTATAGTCCAGGAAATATATTTTGGTTTTCCAAATGCTCCTACAAAAATAACTTTATAGGCCTCAAGTGGATTAGTTCCACTGATTAATAAAACTATTGAACCCACAATCATTCCCAAAAGCATTGCAAGGAGTGTATATACAAATCTATTCCTCTTCATCATTACCTCCTGCCATATAAAGACCTATCTCTCTTTCATCAGTATCTTTTGCGTCGAAAGTTTTTAAAATTTGTCCATCAAAGATTACAGAAATTCTATCAGAAAGAGCCATAATTTCATCCAGTTCAAAAGAAATTAGTAGCACGGCTTTTCCCTTGTCTCTCTGCTCGATTAAAAAGTTTCTTATATATTCAATAGCACCAACATCAAGACCCCTTGTAGGTTGTGCTGCTATTAATAAATCTGGATCATCAGATATCTCTCTTGCCAAAATAACTTTTTGTTGGTTACCTCCAGAAAGTGATCCAGCAAAATAATCTATATTATTAGGCCTTACATCATAATTTTTTACAAGCTTTTTGGAGTATTCTCTTATCTCCTTTGATTTCAAAATACCCTTGTGTGAAAATGCCTCTTTATTGTAATTTTTTAAAATCATGTTTTCGGCAATTGTAAAATCAAGGACGAGTCCTCTTACTTGCCTGTCTTCAGGAATTGAATTTAGACCTGAATCAATAATCTCTCTCGGAGTTTTATTTGTAATATCCTTGCCATTAAAAGTAACTTTTCCGCTCTCAATACTTCTTAGACCTGTAAGAGCATCAATAAGTTCAGATTGTCCATTGCCATCTACTCCGGCAATGCCGTGTATTTCTCCAGCCTTTACATCTAAATTAAATCCTTTTAATTTGTTGACATCTCTTGCATCCTTTACAACTAAATTTTCTACTGTTAAGATAGTGTCGCCTGGATTTTGCGGTTTCTTATTGACATCAAGGTGAACGGCACGTCCAACCATCATATCGGCAAGCTCTGCCTCAGTTACATCTTTGACATTTACTGTATCAATTTTCTTTCCACGTCTAATAATAGTACAGCGATCAGCCATTCTTTTGATTTCTTTTAACTTGTGAGTGATTATAATTACAGATTTTCCTTCATTTGATAAATTTGTAATAATTTCAATCAGCTCATCAATTTCTTGTGGAGTTAAAACTGCAGTCGGTTCATCAAAAATTAAAATGTCGGCGCCTCTGTATAAAACCTTTAAAATCTCAACCTTTTGTTGAGTACCTACAGATATGTCTTCGATTTTTGCATCGGGATCAATTTTAAATCCATATCTGTTGGCAAGCTCCATTACATCTTCTCTTGCCTTTTTAATATCAATTTTTCCGCCACTTACGGGCTCCATGCCAAGAATAATATTTTCTACTATTGTAAAGGGCTCAATCAACATGAAGTGCTGGTGCACCATTCCAAGCCCTGCCTTTATGGCATCGTTTGGATCCTTAAATTCTTTTTTTTCACCATTTATATAAATATCGCCTGAAGTTGGAGAGTACATTCCATAGAGCATATTCATTAGCGTAGACTTACCAGCTCCATTTTCTCCCAAAAGAGAATGTATCTCGCCTCTTTTTACGTCAAGATCGATATTGTCATTAGCCGTGAAATCTCCAAATTTTTTAGTAATATTTTTCATATACACAGCTATGCTTTTATCATTTTCCAACATAAACGCTCTCCTTTACATCGATAATTAAATTATACCAAAGACAAGAGTGTTTTCACAATAAAAACAGCAAATAAATAAAAATGAGCACAAAAAAAATAGTGCGAGGATGGTTCCCCTCACACTATTATGATATTAAAAAGTGCCACATAAGTGACACTTCTTAAAAATTATTTGTATTCTTCGTAAGTTTCTTGATTGTATGGAACTTTGATTTCTCCATCAATAATTTTCTTAGAAATTCCGTCGATTTTTTCAAGAATTTCTGGTTTTACATTTTTATCAGATGTTGGTGCAATTCCAACTGCTCCTTCGTCAGAAAGTCCAAGTTCAATTGTTCTTCCACCTTCGAATTCGCCGTTTTTCATTTGTTCAACAACTTGATAAACTGCAACGTCTGCGTTTTTCATAGCTGAAGTTAATACATTGTCTGGTGCTAAGTCGTTTTGGTCTCTATCAACACCGATAGCCCATTTGTCAGCTTCTTTAGCTGCTTCGATAACGCCTGCTCCAGCTCCACCAGCTGCGTGGAATATTACGTCAGCACCGTTTTGGTACATTGTAGTTGCAATTGATTTACCTTTTTGAGCATCAGAGAAGTTACCTACATATTGAGATAAGATTTCGATTTCTTCTCCCTTTTCTTTTGCTGCGTAATCAACACCAGCTCTGTAACCATATTCAAATCCCCAAATGATATTTCCTTCTTGTCCACCAACAAAACCAACTTTGTTAGTTTCAGAAGTCATACCAGCAATGTATCCAACTAAGAATGATGGCTCTTGAGCTCTAAACATGATACCTAAAAGATTATCAGGTGCTTCAACTTTGTTTCCGTTTTCGTCAACAGTAACATCTACGTCAACGATTGCATAGTTGATTTCTGGATAAGAATTAGCTGCTTCGTTAATAGCTGCGCCCATTTTGAAACCTGCTCCAAAGATTAAATCCTTTTCTTGATCAGCAAATGTTTCAAGGTTTGGAGTGTAGTCTTTTGAGTCTTTTGATTCAAGATACTCAGCGTTAATTCCAAGTTCATCTTTTGCTTTTTTAAGTCCTTCCCAAGCACCTTGGTTGAAAGATTCGTCGTTTACTCCACCTTCATCAGTTACAAATCCTACGTTTAAGTCTGTTTTTTCCTCTGTAGCTGCTTCTTTGTTGCCGGCATTATTTGCTGGTGCGTTTTCTTTTTTGTTACCACCACAAGCAACAAGTCCAAGCATTACAAGGAAAATTGTAGATAGTAATACTATTTTTTTCTTCATAGCTGCCTCCTATTTCTTATTACAATTTTAATTATATAGTATATTAAATCTTATTTCAATACGGAAACTTACCCTATTATTTACTAAGCCTTTACATTATTATTAAATAAAAAACTCAACCACAAAAGCAGTTGAGTCTTAACCTTAAATAAATGTTCTTGGAATTATAAATAGCACAATTGATGCTATAAAATAGCAAATTGTAAACGCCAAGGACTGTTTGAAGTCATTTTTATTTAATTTCATATCTTCTTTAGATAGAAGTTTTGCAACAATTGATGCAATAAATGCAAGTATTGGATAAGCAATTAAAATTCCAAGATTGCTTGTTCCCTTTCCAATGAATCTATAAAATGTAGGAATCATTATGAAAAGAGCAGCTAAGAAAATCATCAAATTGCCTCTGTTCATCCAAATTAATCCAAGTGTTGCTATTGCCAAAACAATAAATAGAACAGTTGAAATTGTATTTATTGTGGAGATTTTGCTGACCAATTTTTCGTTAACAGTTTCAAGTTTATTTATGTAATAACCTGAATTGTTGAAAGCTTCTTTTATGCTATCAGTCTTCTTTGTACTTTCTTGCCAGTCACTAACTTTTGCATTTGTGACAAAAACTGATGCATTTTCAACTAATTGTGATCCTGAAAAATATAGTGGAGATGGCTTGTAATAAACTGTAAAGTCATAGTCACCGATACTTTCAGTTAAATCCAATTTTATTTCACTTTTTGCAATAAACTCTTTGTTATCTGTCTTGTTGAAGAAGTCTTTTAACTTTAACTTTTCTTGGAACAAAGACTCATTTACCTTGTCAAAATCGCCCTTTAAATTAGCTTTTGAATTTTTATAATTAACTCCTTCGCCAAAGAAAATTTGTCTTACAGGAGTTCCTAAAATTCTTGCAGTTGAATCTTCGCCTGTGTAGTTAAACTTAATATCATATTTAACTAACTTTTGGTCGCCCTTTCCTACTGTGGACCTAAATACATTAAAATCGTTAATTCCTTCAGCATTATTAAACACAATGCCGTCAAATTCCCTATTTACATTTGAATTTGGCCAAAGAAGAGATTCACTAAAAAAAGAAGTAAGAGAAAATAGTAATAAAACTAAAACAAAAATTGCAAATATTACAACCT
>NZ_JBMNPQ010000083.1:0-6203 GCF_050943655.1 Peptoniphilus sp.
TTTTAAAAGTTCCAGTTGCTTCAATATTTTTCTCGGCAACTCTTACGCCTATTAAATACTACGGAAATCTACTTGGGGCAGATGATGATTCTTACTATTATAAAATAGAGTCGCCCTTTGATCCAAACAATCTACTCGTTTTAAGAAACGAAAATATTTCTACAGTTTATAGAGATAGAGAAGATTCTGTTGGAATAATTGTAAATAACTTAGTTGAATTTTCAAAAGACCATGGCAATTATATTTTCTTTTTCCCATCCTATGCCTACATGAGAAGAGTATATGATGAATATCAAAAGTACGATAGAAATGCAATAATACAAGAAAGTTCAATGAACGAAGAAGAGAGAGAAGAGTTTTTAAATTCATTTACATTCTCATCAGACACGAGAGCCTTTGCTGTAATGGGAGGAGTCTTTTCGGAAGGGATTGACCTTATAGGCAAGAGGCTTGTTGGGGCAGCTGTAATAACTTGTGGCATACCGGGAATATCTTTTGAAAGAAATATTTTAAAGAGCCACTTCGACAAGAAGTACAACAGGGGATATGAATATGCATATATTTATCCTGGAATGATTAAGGTCGTTCAGTCGGCAGGAAGGGTTATAAGGACATCAGATGATAGGGGGAAAATTCTTTTAATTGACCAAAGATTTTCAAAAGTTCCCTATAGAGATCTCATGCCAAAGACTTGGAATATAAAAAATTATACAAATATTACAGAGCTTTGTGAATTAATCGAGAGTTTTGAAAAAAACTGGGATTAAGAGTCGAAAAGTCTTTACAAATTAGAGCTTTTGTGATAATATTATCGAGTAAATTAAGAGGAGTCCCTTAGGCGGCTCTTTTTTTTAGCACTAGGAGGTGTTTTTATGGCAGATAGAGTAGTACTTGAATGCACACAATGTAAAAACAGAAATTATGTGACATATAAAAACAAGAAAAATACTACAGAAAGATTAGAACTTAAGAAGTATTGTAAATTCTGCAAAGAACATACAACTCACAAAGAGACAAAGTAAGGAGGATTTATGGCTACTAAAGGTGTAAACAAAGCTGACGAGAAAAAAGGCGGCTTTTCAAAATACTTTAGAGGTGTGAAATCTGAATTCAAAAAGGTTGTATGGCCTTCATTCGATACAGTAGTTAAGTATTCTATTATTGTAATCGTAGCAGTAATTCTTTTCGCATTACTACTTACAGTTTACGATAAGCTTATTATGTTCCTATTTAGACCTATATATTGAGGGGTGTTATAATTGGGAGAACAAGAGCTAAATACCAATGAAGCTAGTAAATGGTATGTAATACACACTTACTCTGGCTATGAAAAAAAGGTAAAAGACAATATGGAAGCCATGGTTGCAAACCGCGGCATGGAAGATCAAATCTTAGACATTAGAATTCCAATGGAAGAATATGTTGATTCTAAAGAGGGCGTTTCTAAGGTAAAAGAGAGAAAGATGTTCCCTTCATATGTATTGGTTAACATGATCATGAATGACGAAACCTGGTATTTAGTTAGAAATACAAGGGGAGTAACAGGTTTTGTTGGACCTGCATCTAAACCAGTTCCTTTAACTGATGAAGAAGTATTGCTCCTTGGAGTTACAGATAATAAAGAATTATTTGGAAACTACGAAGAAGGCGAAACTGTAAAAGTTATTAATGGACCTTTTGAAAACATGGTCGGTGTAATCGAAAGTTTTAATTACGACAAGGCAAAAGTAAAAGTTAGTATCTCTATGTTTGGTAGAGATACATCCGTTGAATTAGATTTCAATCAAATTATTAAAGAGTAAAGATGATGTGGGAGGGTAAACCCGCATATACCACAAGGAGGAAAAACAATGGCAAAAAAAGTCATAGCAATAGTTAAATTACAAATTCCTGCAGGAAAAGCAACACCGGCACCACCAGTAGGTACTGCACTAGGACCTCACGGTGTTAACATTATGCAATTTACTAAAGAATTTAATGCAAAGACTCAAGATCAACAAGGAATGATTATTCCAGTTGTACTAACAGTTTATCAAGACCGTTCTTTCACTTTTATTACAAAAACTCCACCAGCAGCTGTTCTAATTAAGAAAGCTCTTAAACTTGAAACAGCAAGTGGAGAACCTAACAAGAAAAAAGTTGGTAAATTGACTAAAGCACAAGTAGAAGAAATTGCTAAAATCAAAATGCCTGACTTAAACGCTGCAAATCTTGAATCTGCCATGTCAATGGTAGCAGGAACTGCACGTAGCATGGGTATAGAAGTAGAAGGATAAGTGGGAGACATAGTCGTAAGGACCACATTAGGAGGTAAATATGCCAAAAAGAGGAAAAAAATATCAAGAAAGCATTAAGCTAATCGACAGAGAAAATCTTTACGATGTAGCTGAAGCATTAGACTTAGTTGTTAAAACAGCAAAAGCAAATTTCGATGAAACAGTTGACCTTTCAGTAAGACTTGGAGTTGACCCAAGACATGCTGACCAACAAGTAAGAGGTACTGTAGTACTTCCAAACGGAACAGGTAGAGAAGTTAAAGTACTTGTTCTTGCTAAGGGAGACAAAATTAAAGAAGCAGAAGAAGCTGGAGCAGATTACGCAGGCGGAGAAGAATATGTAGAAAAAATCAAAAACGAAAACTGGTTCGACTTCGACATCGTAATCGCAACACCAGACATGATGGGTGTAGTAGGTAAAATCGGTAGAGTGCTAGGACCTAAGGGACTTATGCCAAACCCTAAATCTGGAACAGTAACATTTGATGTAGCTCAAGCTGTTAAAGAAACTAAAGCAGGTAAAGTTGAATATAGAGTTGACAAAGCTGCAATCATTAACGTGCCAATAGGAAAAGTTTCTTTCGGAGTAGAAAAACTTGACGAAAACTTCAGAACTATTCTTAGAGAAATCATAAAAGCTAAGCCAGCAGCAGCAAAAGGACGTTATTTAAAATCAGTAACTGTAGCTTCAACTATGGGACCTGGAGTTAAAATCAACGGACAAAAATTAATGGAAATAAAATAAAAACACCTAGGACAGGATCAATATTGGTCCTGTCAATTTTTTGTAAAATATAAAGAAAACTTATAAAATACTATTGACAAAATCTTACTAACTATATATAATATCAATGTTAATAGCCGCAGACAGTAGGTGGCATGTGCCTTAATTTCCTACCGAGGTTGAGAATTTGGATTATTATGCAATTTTCATCTCACGGCGGCGTGAGATTTTTTTATTTGGGGGTGACAAATTGAAAGAAGAAAAACTACAATCAAAACAAGCCCTAGTCGATGAAATCAAGGAAAATATTCAAGGAGCTCAATCTATAGTACTTGTTAACTACAGAGGACTTAATGTAGAAGAAGTTACTGAACTTAGAGCAAAGTATAGAGAAGCTAACGTAAATTATAAAGTTTATAAAAACACTATGATGAGACGTGCTTTCGAAGAACTTGGATACGAAGGTCTTGATGAAGTTTTTAAAGGACCAAGCGCTATCGCATTTGGAATGGAAGATCCAGCAAGCGCTGCAAAGATTTCAGCAGAATTCGCGGAAGATCACGAAGCTCTAGAAATCAAATCAGGTATGGTAGATGGAAAAGTGCTTTCTCTAGAAGAAATCGACGCACTAGCTAAATTACCATCTAAGGAAGTATTATTAGCACAAGTACTTGGAGGATTAAATGCACCAATCCAAGGACTAGCAAATGTATTAAATGGTACAATTAGATCACTTGCAATAGTTTTACAACAAATTGCAGAAAAAGAAGAACAAACAGCATAATATAACGGAGGAATAAAAAATGTCAGAAAAAGTAGAAAAATTAATAGAAGAAATTAAAGAACTTACAGTATTAGAACTATCAGAAGTAGTTAAAGCTCTAGAAGAAGAATTCGGAGTATCAGCAGCAGCTCCAGCAGCAGTAGCAGCAGCACCAGTAGCAGGTGGCGCAGCTCCAGCAGCAGCTGAAGAAAAAACTGAATTCGACGTAGTACTTGAATCAGCAGGACAAGAAAAAGTTAAAGTAATTAAAGTAGTTAAAGACATTACTGGACTTGGACTTAAAGATGCAAAAGCTCTAGTTGACGGAGCTCCTAAAGCAGTTAAAGAAGGAGTTTCAAAAGACGAAGCTGAAGAAATGAAAGCTAAACTTGAAGAAGTTGGAGCAACTGTAGAAGTAAAATAATTTATCTTAAATAAATTAGAAGAAGCCATCTATGATTACATAGGTGGCTTTTTTGATGCAATAAAAAAGGTAGCTAGTAAGAATAAAATATTTTAAGCTACCTTTTTGTTTTAATTATAATGCTTTAATTTTTTCTATAAGTTTTGGAACGAATTCGAATAGGTCTGCTACGATTCCGTAATGTGCTGTTTTAAATATTGGTGCTTCTGGATCGTTATTTACTGCAATTATTACTGATGAGTCTTTCATTCCGTTTATGTGTTGTATTGCTCCTGATATTCCAAGGGCAATGTATACGTCTGGTTTTACTACAGCTCCTGTAACTCCAACTTGAAGTTCTTTTGCACACCATCCAAGGTCTGCAACGGGTTTTGTTGCGCCCACATTTGCTCCAAGTGCTTCTGCAAGTTCTTCAACTAAGTGCCAGTTTTCTGCGCTCTTTAGTCCCATACCACCTGATACTACAACTTTTGAGTTTAGTAGTGATTCTAGTAGTGGGTCCATGTCAGATTTTTCAAAATCAACAAATGTTGTCTTAACATCTTCTTCTGTTAGGTTAGATTCTTCTATTATAATGTCATATTTATTGTCTTCATTTCTTAGTTGACGAACGAAGGCTCCTTTTCCTACAGTTGCTATCATTCTTTCTGATGATATTCTTACGTCTGAGAATAATTTTCCATCAAATGTTGGCCTTATGAATTTAATGTCGGATTTGTCGTCTGTAAGTTTTATGTCGTGACAGTCTGCTACAAGTCCTGTATTATTTTTTGCACAAATTCTACCAGCAAAATCACGTCCGTTTACTGTTGCGGGAATCATGATTAGTGCTGGATCATATTTATCGATTAAGTTTAGTATTACTTTTGTAAATGGAAGAGTAGTGTAGTGTTCAAGTAATTTGTCGTTTACTTGAATAACTCTATCTGCTCCGTATACTCCTGCTTCTTTTGCGATAACATCATTTTCATAACCGATTGTTACTACGCTAAGTTTTTTGTCCAATGCTTTTGATAGTTCTTTTGCTTTAGACATTATTTCGATTGTTATATTAGATAGTGTGTCGCCGTTTCTTTCTGCTATTACCCAAATATTTCCGTTTTTCATTTTATCACCTACACCAATACATGTTCTTTCTTAAGAAGTTCAACTACAAAATCTACATTTGCATCAAGTGAACCTTTATCGATCATTGTTCCGGTTTCTGATTTTTCTGGTGCATACACTTCTTTAACCCAAGTTTTTGATCCTTTTTGTCCGATTCTTTCTGGATCAAGGTTTAAACTTTCTGCTGTTAAGTTGTGAATTTCTTGAGTTTCTGCTATGTCGTTTCTTCCAAGTGCAAATTTTGATGGTTTGCCTACAGAGTCTTTTAAAGATGTTACAACGAAAGGTGTGTTTAATTTAACTGTTTCTGTGCCGCCTTTAGTTTGTCTTTTTACTTCGTAGCTTCCGTCGATGTAATCAATTTTACTTACATAAGTTACTTGGTTCATTTCTAGAAATTCTGCTAGTTGTGGTCCTACTTGACCTGTATCTCCGTCCATTGTTTGGTCGCCTGTAAAGATGATATCAAAGTCAGCTATTGATTTTGCTGCTTCTGATAGGGCGTAGGATGTTGCGATAGTGTCTGATCCTCTAAACTCAAGACCTTGTAGTAGATAAACTTCGTCAGCTCCCATTGCTATGCAGTCTCTTAAGTCTTTTTCTGCGCTAGGTGGTCCCATTGTAAGGACAGAAATTTTAACGTCTTCATTTACTTGTTCTTTTATATTTAGTGCGAATTTAAGTCCGCATAGATCAGATGGATTTATAATCATTTTTAGGCCATCTCTAATTAGATTGTTAGTTTCTGGATCTATTCTTGCGTTTGTTACGTCAGGAACAGTCTTAATACAAACTAAAATATTCATTATTTCCTCCTATATAATAGTAATATTTTGATTTAACATATATAGTATAACGCAAATGAGAAGATTCTTGTAGTAGATTATATATTTTATGAAGATATTTTAT
>NZ_JBMNPQ010000084.1:0-6146 GCF_050943655.1 Peptoniphilus sp.
GGAAGTTTTTTAATTCTATAATCAAATGAAAGCATTCTGTTTTCCAAAAATATTTCGTCAATCATTTCATATTCCATAAAGAACTCTTCAAAGTCCACGTCAAACTCTTTTAGAATTTCTCTTTGAACGTCTGGCAAAAAAATATTTTTTTCATACAAAATCGCATACTCCAAAAGTCTTCTCATATATTTTTTTGAAGAAGCTCTATCTATTTCTTTAAACGCAAGATAATATTTATCTAAGGGATATGTAGATTTGTACTTGTCTGTATATAAATTTGGAATTTCAGAAAATCCAGGCATCTTTGTCATAGTTGCCGTCGCTCTATACATGTCGTATAAAATTTTGTTGCCAAGAGAGACATTATTTTTATCTCTAAAATTTTCTGGCAAGAACTCTTCATAATTTCCAATGAGTCCCGACATCACAAAATCATATTCAAAATTCTCGTAAAAAAATTCATAATTTCTTATCTTTGGATAGATTCCCCACAAAAATGGGTCCAAAACATCTGTAAAAATTTTAAGCATAGCTATCCTCCTTTTCTAAATTATAACATATTTTGGGCTTGTTATTTTACTCTACTGACTAAATTAAAGATAAAGTGTACTGTAAAAAATGCACAATATATCGTCGCCCTCTTGATTTATACCACAATATGTTGTATAATAATATCGTAATTAAAAGAATCAAACTTTATATTGGAGGGGGACAAAATGCCAAACGTAATTAAAAGAAATGGTAAGACTGTTGAATTCGACAGAGACAAAATTGTAATAGCAATCGAAAAAGCTATGAACTCAAGCTCTGGCGTTTATGTAGAAAATCAAGCTGAAAATATTGCACGTGAAATAGAAGAGTTAGCAAATTCTAAAAAAGTTCCTCTTTCTATTTATGATATTGAAGACGAAGTTTATTACAGACTTATTCAATATAAAAACCCTGCAACTGCAAGAGCTTATGAATCATACAAATCAGTTCAACAATATAAACGTGAACAAAACACAACTGACGAAGATATACTCGGTCTATTAAACGAAACAAATTCAGATTTAATGGACGAAAACTCAAACAAAAATGCTGTAATTGCATCTACACAAAGAGATCTTATTGCCGGCGAAGTATCAAAAGACATAGCAAAGAGAAAAATGATACCACTAGATCTTGTGGAGGCACACGATTCTGGAGCGATACATATTCACGATATGGACTATATAATTCAGCCGATATTTAACTGCTGCTTAGTGAATATGAAAGATATGCTTGATAACGGAACTGTCGTAAACGGAAAGATGATTGAGACACCAAAATCTTTTCAAGTTGCCTGCAATGTAATGACTCAAATCATTGCACAAATTGCTTCTAACCAATATGGCGGACAAAGTATAAATATCTCATGCCTCGGTAAATACTTAAGAAGATCTTATGAAAAGAACTTGAATCTTGCTCTTGATGCTCTTGGCGATGTAACATTGGCAGAAAAAATGGCCAACAAGATGACACAAAAAGACCTTGAAAGCGGAATTCAAACTATTCAGTATCAAATAAATACTCTCATGACATCAAATGGTCAAGCTCCTTTTGTCACATTATTCATGTGGCTTGAAGACGACGATCCATACGTTGATGAAGTTGCGATGATAATCGAAGAAATTTTAAAACAAAGAATTCAAGGAATTAAAAATGACGTTGGTGTTTATGTAACTCCAGCCTTCCCTAAATTAATATATGTATTGGACGAAAATAATGTTCACAAGGATTCTAAATATTACTATTTAACTTCCCTTGCAATTCGTTGCACTGCAAAGAGAATGTATCCAGACTACATTTCTGCTAAAAAAATGCGTGCAAACTACGAAGGCAATGTATTTAGCCCAATGGGTTGTAGAGCATTTTTACCTCCATACAAAGATGAAGACGGAAAATATAAATTCGAAGGTAGATTTAACATGGGCGCTTGCTCAATAAACTTACCTCAAATAGGAATCTTAGCTGGCGGCGACGAAGATAAGTTCTTTGAAATTCTTGAAAAGAGACTTGATCTTGTTAAAAGAGTTGGACTTTTAAGATATGAACACCTTAAAAATGTAACTAGTGACTCCTCACCTATTCACTGGCAACATGGTGCAATTGCAAGACTTGGAAAACACGAACCAATTGCTCCACTTCTTGAAGGCGGATACTCTACAGTCTCTCTTGGATACATTGGAATATACGAGGCAACAATCCTTACTAAAGGAGTAAGCCACACTTCAGAAAAAGGCTACCAATTTGCAATGAAAATAATGGATGCACTAAATGCAGCTTGCAAAAAATGGACAGAAGAATACGGAATTAAATTTACACTATACGCAACACCAGCAGAGTCATTGACACAAAGATTTGCAAATATAGACAAAGAAAGATTTGGAATAATCGAAAATGTAACTGACAAGGGTTACTACATCAACTCATTCCACGTTGACGTTCGAGAAAAAATTTCAGCATTTGAAAAGTTTACATTTGAAGCTAAATTCCAAGACAAATCAACAGGTGGATGTATCTCTTATGTAGAAATACCAAACATGAGCCACAACTTAGAAGCTCTTGAAACACTTGTAAGATTTATTTATGACAACATTCAATACGCTGAATTTAATACAAAATCAGACTACTGCTCAGAGTGTGGTTTTGATGGCGAAATAAAATTAAATGAAAAAGGCCAGTGGCAATGCCCACAATGTGGCAACACTGACAGAGCAACTCTTTCAGTAGTTAGAAGAACTTGTGGATACTTGGGTGAAAACTTCTGGAACGAAGGCAGAACTAAAGAAATAAACGCAAGGGTACTCCACATATAATGAGATACGGACAAATAAGAAAATATGACGTAGCCAATGGCCCTGGCATTAGAAGCACAATCTTTGTAACAGGTTGCACTAGAAACTGCAAAAACTGTTTCAACGAAGAATATCAAGACTTTAACTTTGGAGATATTTGGACTGACAAAGAGACCAAAGAGATTATAGATTATTTAAAATTAGAAGAAGTAAAAGGACTCACAGTTCTTGGTGGCGAGCCCTTCCAAAACGAGATAGACCTGTATAAAATTATTAAAAATATTAAAAAAGAAATAACAAAAGATATATGGATTTTCTCTGGCTACACTTTTGATGAACTGATAAAAGACGATAACAAGAAAAAACTCTTAGAACTTTGTGACGTTTTAGTCGATGGTCCTTTTGTCGAAGAATTAAAAGACTTAAAACTAAAATTTCGAGGATCATCAAATCAAAGAATAATCGATATACAAAAATCTCTAAAAGAAGATAGAGTCGTAGAACTCAATATATAATTTAATTACGTGGCAAAAAAGGATGTTTTCAATTAATGAAGACATCCTTTTATATTAGAGTATTTAATAGCATAATAAAAAATAAAATTAATAATTTATAAAAACTATACCTCATAACTTTTATGGATTACAAATTTGGCAAGGAGTATAACCACCATTAATTGCCTCTTCCCTAGAATTTAATCCAACTTTATTTTTATCACTCATTTTTTTAACAGATTTACAATCGCTGTAATGAAACTTATGAGAATTTAAATTACCTACATACACACCAGTTACAGGAGTTTTCTCGTTAACTGTACTCGTAGTTGTGACCTTTTTCTCAGTATTATTTTTAACAATAGGCTTATAACCTTCACCAACTATTGCAACACGGTTATTGGAATCCCAATCGACTTTATTTCCCGTTACTTCAGCAATAATTCTAAGAGGTACAAAAGTTCTGTCGTTAATAATCTTAGGAGCAATATCACTGTCATTAAAAGTATCGCCAGCATAATAGCCTTTCTTCCCAATTGTAAAAGTAAAATAATTATCTTCATCATAAATTATATTCACTTCTTGGGTTTTTGCATTCCACTCCACCTTATAACCTAAATTCTCTGTAATAACTCTAACAGGCACAAGAGTCCTATTGTCTAAAATAACAGGATCTACATCACTGTTTACAAAATTTCCATTAATCCAAAGCTTAATATTACTCTCTGCAAATACACTTAAAGGTATAAACATAAGTACTACCAGTATGAGTAGTAAAACTTTTTTAAATTGTTTTTTCATATAATCTCTCCTTTTTTAGTTTACTAAAACGTTTTATCTTGTAATGCACTATACTTGTATTAAGTATACAATTAAAATTATTTGTCTTCAAATATAATTAGCTAATTCTTCTTTATTTACAGTATAAAATATAAAAAATAAAAAAAGCCATATCTATAAATTTAGACATGACTTTATGAAAATATAATTATACTTCTGCAGGAATTGGCTCATTCAATGTTTCATTTTCGAAATAGTCAGTTCCCTCATTAGCATTGTCTGTAAATATTGCAAAAGTTGAGACATAATCTTCTCCGTCAACTTTATAATAAATTACAACTCGCAGTGGCTCCAAAAAATATTTTTCATACTGAGTCCTATATCTATTAAATTCAAAAACATAAGTATTATCGTCTGAATTCTTCAAGCTTCCATCAATTTCTCTTAAACTTTTATCTTCGTCTCTATAATCAGATGCTGAAGCATAAATTTTTATTTTTGGATCTTCATCTAATTTGATAATATCTTTTTTATTGTGAAATTCAAAATATACATTTTTATCAGTGTTGAGATGAAGTGATGGGATATCTCCTTCTACTCTACCAAAGACTTTATCTTTTACATCTTGAATCTCTTCATCAGAAAGATTATCATACTCACCCGCTTTAAAAGTTTTTATAATGGGCTTTCTCTCATCGCCCTCTACCCTTGCCGTCATCATTATGCCATTTACACTTTCATTTCTAAGAAAGTCAGGCGTTGGCAAAGTCGCAATATGTAAAATGACAAAAAATGCCAATATAATTAATACTACTACTCCAAGTACAATTCCAAAAATTTTCATACCTTGATTCATTTCATCACCACTCTAATAAATTTTATTGATAAAAGATTTATATTATCAAATACAATATTATTATACACTATTTTGAATTCCAATAAAAATTTTAAAATCACGAAGTATTTAGTTTATTTTTAAATTCACTAACTAATGCTATAATATATGTAAAGATATTATTTTCACAATTGAAAGGAGAAAAAATGACAAATAAAATTGCAATACAAGAAACTTATGGTGAAAGATTCCAATATTGTTGGGGATGTGGACCAAAGAATGAACACGGAATACATTTAAAATCTTATCCAAGTGAAAGCGGCGAAGAATGTATAGCTAAAATCACTCCAGATAGCGTATATACTGGTGGAGTTCCAATGAATTTATTTGGCGGTATGATTGCTATGCTTTTTGACTGTCACGGAACAGCTTCTGCAGCTTGGTTTAAACATAGAGATCTAGGACTTGAGCTAAACGAAGATACAGTTATTGGAAGATTTATAACTGCAAGACTTGAAGTAGACTTTAAAAAACCAACACCAATGGATAAAGAAGTAACTATTACAGCAACTGCTGAAGAGATTGGTGAGAGAAAAGTTATAGTTAACATGGTTATGGAAGCAGACGGCGAAGTTCGTGCTAAAGCAAAAATGGTTGCCGTTGGTGTAAAAGATAATATGTAATAATTTAGCTGATGACACTTTGCTCATCAGCTTTTTTAGTTCAAGAAATATATTTCTATCATTATTATGTTTAAGAATATATGAATTTAATTATAAAATATTCTCCTACAGTAAGATTACTAAAATAAATTTATTAATAAGCTAAAAATGAACTAATCTTTTACACAAATGTTAACAAAATCAATAAAGTGTAGTCTACAACTAATAAAAGAAAATCACTTTTAATCCTATTAAAAATGGACATAAAAAAATCTCCCTTACAGGAGACTCTTTTATCTTTAATAATATGTAATGAGCTTTGCCCATTTTGGAATAATTAAAGCAAAATATTTTACTAATTTTAAAAGGAGTATTTTTAAAAAATAAAAAGTCTATCAACGAAGTTCGTCTTACGTCGGTAGACCTTTTATCTGGCAATAACTTACTCTCCCAGGTCGTCACCAACCAAGTACCATCAGCGGATTGATGCTTAACTTCTGTGTTCGGCATGGTTACAGGTGTGTCCATCATCCTATTCTCACCAGATTACTTAAAA
>NZ_JBMNPQ010000085.1:0-5887 GCF_050943655.1 Peptoniphilus sp.
TTTATTTTTATCTTCGCGTCAATTAGTTATTTTTCTTAAGCACTGTAATGTGTTATAATATATAAGCAAAAACGTTATCTTTGATGAGATTTGTTGCAGTTTATTTATAAATTTTTTTATTCTTTGACTAGTTAATTTAAAATTAGTCAAATTTTATATAGGCGAAGAAATAATATTTTAAATTGGAGGTGAAAAATGAAAAAAATAAAAATACAAGAACAGTTCCAAGAATTTGTCGACAAAAATTTTATATTTGCCTTTGATATTCAAAGTGATTCACATCCAACAGAGCCGCTTTTACATAAAAACTCGCGGTTCTTGTATATTTTAGAAGGCAAGGGAAAGATAAAAATAAGCAATCATATTTACGATTTAAGTCCCGACACCATAATTGAAATTGCTCCATGGCAAATATCTGAGATTGTAGAAGTTGAAGAAGAACTGATTTATTATTTATTGGTCTATGATTTTAATTTTATAAACATCTATATAAAAAAAGAATTCAACCTCGACAGCGATAAACTAAATATTATTACTTCCTTTTATGAAAATAATACAGTCTCACCCTCTCAATCAGATTTAAAGAAAATCAGAAAAATATTTGAAGATATTAGAGAAGAATTTGGCATATACTCACTTACATCTTATCACAATACAAAACCCTACACTAAAATTTATGCTCTCTCACTTCTTACCGAACTCTTGGCATTATACCTTAGAAATACAACTGGCGAAAATGAAGAAAAAGCAAACTTAACACCAGATATGATATTCATGTATATGTTTTTAAATTGCTCAAGAGATATAACTTTAAATGTAATCTCTAAAGTATTTTATATGAGCGAAAGTTCCATATCTAGGTATATAACTAATCTTACTGGACTTGGTTTTTATGAACTCCTTCAAGAGATGAAATTATTTAAGGCGAGGTTTTTGTTTGCCAACACAAATTTATCCACAAGAGACATTGCTTATATTTTAAATTATTTTGATCCAAGTATGTTGTCAAAAAAATTCCACGCCACATATCACATGAAAATTAAAGATTATAAAAAGTCCTTCGTTCCAGAAGAGTCACTGGTTAACTTAAGACTTGACCACAAGTCTTTAAAGATTATTGACTATATGTATGACAATTACGCCGAGGATATTGACATAATTTCTGTATCAGAGATGTTCCATATGTATCCCAAAAATATAAACGACACTTTAAATTACTATGTTGAAAAAAACTTCAACAGCTTTTTAAATCAGATAAGAATTTATAAATCGTGTGACCTTTTGACAGAGACTGATCTTACAATTTCAGAAATTGCAATAAGCGTCGGCTACAATTCAACTAAGACATATCTAAGGCACTTCAATGCATTTTTAGGAGTTAACCCTTCGGAGTTTCGCGAAAATTATATGAAATAAAATTGCACCTCGTGCGTTATAAATCTTAATAGAACAATAAAAATCGGAACACAGACTAAGTCAAATGTTCCGATTTCTTTTATTATTAAATTTTCTAGATTCGGCCGCTTGCTCCGCCGCCTCCAGAGGATCCACCGCCTCCGAAGCCGCCAAAGCCGCCTCCACCGAAGCCACCTGACGATCCGCCAAAACCTCCAAAGCCTCCGCCCCAAGATGGTCCAAAGACTATTGTCGGTCTTCTTCGTCTTCTGCTGCCAGGTCCTCCGCCTGAGCCACCATTTCCTCCGCCGCCGGAGAATAGATTAATTATTACATAGATAAGAAGTAGCACGATTATTACTTGAAATACTCCTGCTCCTTCGTCTTCTTCTAAATCAATTGGCTCCTCAGGTTCGCGAGCTGCAATGTCTACATCATACTCCATTTCATAGAGTTTAATGATTTGGTTATATGCCTCGTTTATGGCAAGCTCCATGGAATTCGGTTTATCTTCTGATGTTATCTCTCCCATTCTTCTAATAATTCGGGACGCGTATACATCGGGAAGCATTCCCTCTGCTCCATAGCCTGGTTCGATTCTTACAAATCTATCTTCGTTATCTAGAATAGCAACTAAAATTAAAACACCATTGTCTTCCTTTTCATCGCCAATTCCAATTTCTTCAAAAACTCTTGTGGCGTAAGAATCAATGTCGTAGTCTTCCATATCACTTACAACGACAACGGCAATCTCGCCACCAGTTTTCTTTTTCAAATCATAAGTAGTTTTGTTAAAATAATCTATGCTCTCTTTAGAAAGAGTGCCAGTTTCGTCGTAGACATTATACTGCATATTGTCCTTGACGAAACTAGCAGACACATTTGTCACAAGAGCAAAAATCATTATTAATGTGACAAAAAATTTTTTCAATTGTATCACCTAAAATTTAACTTCTGGTGTCTGTTGATCCTTTTCTGATACTTCGAAATATTCTCTAGTGTCAAATCCCATCATCTTAGCGATTATATTAGTTGGGAATCTCCTTACATATTGATTGTATGTTTGAACAGTTTCGTTATAGCGCATTCTCTCAGTTGCGATTCTATTTTCTGTGCCTTCAAGTTGCGCTTGTAAATCTAGGAAGTTTTGGTTTGCCTTAAGTTCTGGATAATTTTCCACAACTACATTTAATCTTCCAATAGCTTGAGTAAGTTCATCGTTAGCTTCAGCAAGTTCTTTTGGTGATTTTGCATCGGCTATTCCTGCTCTTGCCTTAGTTATTTCTTCAAATGTTTCTCTCTCGTGAGTTGCATAACCTTTTACAGTTTCAACTAAGTTTGGAATTAAATCTGCACGTCTTTTAACTTGATTTTGAACTTGTGCCCATGATGCATTGACATCTTCGTCAATTTTTACGAGCTTGTTCCATTGTCCTCCAAAGAATATAGCAAGTATAACAACGACTGCAATAACTATTGCAATACCAGCTACTCCTTTATTTCTCTTCCTCATTATGTCCTCCTATTCTATGACAGTTACTTCCATCTTTGCAATTGCATCTTCGACAAGACTGTCAATGTCTAAATCTTTTTCAGACTCTTCAATTCCTTCAATTGTTGGTCTAAGGTTTGGGTGTTTTGGCAAAAATACTGTACAGCAATCTTCAAAAGGAAGGATTGAAGTTTCGTATGTGCCAATTTCAGTTGCAATGTCTATGATATTTACCTTGTCCATCCCAATTAGTGGCCTAAAAACAAGTTTGTCAGTCACTGCATTTGTAACTTGTAAGCCTCCAATAGTTTGTGAAGCAACTTGTCCCAAGTTCTCTCCAGTAATAATTGAATCATATCCTCTTTCTTCTGCAAGTTTATTTGCAATCCTCATCATGAAGCGCCTTGAGATAATTGTCATCTCATCTTCTGGAGCTTTTTTGTTGATTTCTTTTTGGATTGGCAAAATATTTACAGAATAAAAATTCACCTTTCCACTGAAACTTGCAATGTCAGATGCCAAAGTTTTTACTTTTTCTTCTGCCCTTTCAGATGTGAATGGATATGAGTGGAAGTGCAAGCAATCTATGGAAACTCCTCTCTTTGCCATCAAAAATCCGGCAACAGGTGAGTCGATTCCTCCAGAAAGAAGGAGAAGTCCCCTTCCGTTTGTTCCCTTTGGAAGTCCCCCATAGGCTTTTATTTTTTCTGTATAAATATAGGTATCCTTTTTTAAATCGCAATAAACATAGAAGTCGGGGTTGTGAACGTCAACTTTCACGTCGAAATTTTTTAAAACTATTCCCCCAATTTTGTTATTTATCTCCATTGATGTCAGTGGATAAGTTTTGTCTCCTCTAGAAGTTTGCGCCTTAAAAGTTTTGTACTCTGGATGCTTTTCTAGAGTCTCTTTTACTACATGAAGTATTGCCTCTTCTATTTCTTCTGGATTAGTTTCAACTTTAATAGAAGGTGCAATGTAAACTATTCCGAAAACATGCTTTAGTCGATTTATTAACTTTTCTTCATTGTCTTCAACTACTTCTACATAAACCTTGCCCATATTGTGATAAATTTTTCCATGATCTATGCCACGTAGATTTTTCTTTATATCACCAATTAATTTTTGCAAAAATGTATGTCTGTTTTTGCCCTTTAGTACAAGTTCGCCTAAAGAAAGCGCCATAACTCTTTGCATTAAATCACCTCTTCATTATATTTCTAATTTCTTCTGTGTATTGTAAAAGTTTTTCAACAAAAACATCAATTTCTTCTTTTGTTGTGTCCTTGGAAGTGCAAATTCTTATTGTGCCCTCAGAATACTTGTCGCTTAGTCCAATTTCTTTTAATGTTGAGGACTTGTGCGTTCCATTTGATGAACAAGCTGAAGCTGTTGAGATATAAATTTCATCTTGCTCCAAGTAGTGAAGCAGCACCTCTGCCCTCGTATCTAAAATTGAAATTGAAGTTATAAAGTCTGATGAATTCTCTGGAGAATTAATTCTATAATCTGTCAAGTTTTCTTGCAACTTCTCTAGTAAATAATTTTTAATTTCCTTTGCATGATTAAGTCTCTCGTCCATCTCGTTAAATGTAAGCTCACATGCCTTGCCAAAGCCTAAAATTCCCGGCACATTTTCTGTACCTGAGCGCAGATTTTTCTCCTGTCCTCCGCCAATTACAAGACTAGGAAGCATTACATCGCGTCTCTTATAAAGAGCCCCAACTCCCTTTGGTCCATAAATTTTGTGGCTTGAAAAAGACATTGTATCTGCTCCAATATCCTTTACATCGACTTTGATTTTGCCAACAGCTTGAACTCCGTCAACGTGACAAAATATATTTTTATTTTTCTCTTTTGCAATTTTAATTAAATTTTTTACATTGTTAATAGTGCCAAGTTCGTTGTGAACATAAATTAGTGAGACTAGAATTGTATCATCGTCAACTTCTTTTCTAAACTCTTCTTCGTCCACATTTCCATATTCGTCCACGCCCAAAAACACAACTCTAAGGCCCTCATTTTCGTAGTGCTTAAATTGATCCAAGATAGAAGCGTGTTCAATGGAAGTTGTAATTATTTTATTTCCCCTGCGCCTGTTTTTAATTATCTCACCGTGAATTGCAATGTTGTTACTCTCTGTTCCGCCTGATGTGAAATAAATTTCTTCCTTATCTGCCCCAACGAGTCTTGCAGCAGAAGCTCTTGCTTCTTCTAATTTTTTTTCAACTTCGTGCCCAAAGGAGTGAAGCGAAGATGGATTGGCAAAATCTTTTTCTAATGCATCCATCATAACTTTAATAACTTCTTTATCTGGCCTTGTAGTTGCACAATTATCTAAATAAATCATCTTATCATCTTCTTTTCTATGTATTAATAACCCAAATCAGCATCAACTAAAAATACGTAAATATCTCTATTTTCTGGATTCTTTTTGAAAAATAATTCCATATTTGCAGTGCTATATACAGATGTCGTCTCGTAATCATTATCGCCAACTTCAACAGATGCATTGTGTCTAAAAGTGTTAAGTGGCACAGAAATATTTTTAACTCTTTCGCGCGCTTCGTCAAGTGACTTTACAATTTTATTTCGCCCAGCAATTATAAAAACTTTATCGTGCCCAAAGCAAATAGATGAAATTCTATTTCCAAGCTGATCCACAAAATAAAGAGCGCCGTCTTCTGTAATGGCGTTGGCAGAAGATAAATAAATATCGGCATGCGCATTTATTTCTTCGTTACCCTCAAACTTATCTTTCCAATGCCAAAAAGTTTTTATATTTTTCTCTTTCAGTTTCTCATAAATTCCAAGTTCTTCTATTGTGACACTGCCACCAATTGCAGCTGTAGAACCTTCCTTAAGATAATAATCTAAATATTTCAACAAATCTTTTTCATTTTCAAAAATTTCACAAATAAAACCATTTTGTATTAGTGCTTTTTTTGTTTTAATTAATCTAATCATTTGACACCTCAGTATTTATTATACTATAAAATG
>NZ_JBMNPQ010000086.1:0-5520 GCF_050943655.1 Peptoniphilus sp.
AAAGTCATTGTAAAAAAGGGACCTCTCATGTCCACAAAGACGAATTTTAAAATAAAAATAATCGGAAGAGGTGGCCACGGTTCAAATCCTCATCTAAACATCGACCCAATAGTTTGTGCGGCAAGTGTTGTAATGAGTCTTCAAACAGTTATAAGTAGAAATACGAATCCAAGATCATCAACTCTTTTGTCCATAAATTCAATTAATGGGGGAAGCGTCGATAATCTTGTCGTGGACTCAGTAGAAATGACTGCGACAATAAGGTCTCTCGATAAAGAAAACTTTGATATTGCCATAAGAAGAATGAAAGAAATAGTTGAGAGGGTATCAAGTGCATATGAGTGCAGGTGTGAGATAAAATTTACAGACATGATACCTCTTGTCTATAACGATGAAAAAATGTATGATTTTGCTATGAAGATTGCAGAAAAAGTTGTAGGAGTTCAAAACATAGAAGAAGTAGAGCCGACAATGGCAAGTGAAGACTTCTCATTTTACATGGAAAGAGTCCCATCATTTATGTATTGGTTTGGAAGCGCAGAAGAGGGACGAGAAAGAGAGCCACTTCACAGCAGAAAATTTTACGCATCCGATAAAGGAATAAAAACAGCAGCAGAAGTATTGGCAAATTCAGTAATAGAAGCACAAAATTTATAAAAAAAGCCACCTCGATCGAGGTGGTTTTTTGAAGATAAAATTTATAATTTGTGTTAATTATTTTACTGGCTTTAGTTCTTCTTGATCTTGTTTTTGTTCTTGCTCACTTATTTTTTCGAAAATGCCAAGTGTATCAGTCCAGTTTTTTGTAAGTGCCTTTACGCTCTCTTCTAGATTGTGTTCTTTGATATTTTTTATGATTACATTGTGAGAGTCGTAGGTTTTTGAATAGCCCTGGATATCGTCGTAATAGAATAGCTCCATCCTTTGAACTTTATTTTTTAGGTTTTCGATTATTGGATAGATTTCTATGTTTCCAGATACGTCGATTATTTTTTTGTGGAAGAAGTTATCTGCCATAATTTTTCCAAGCAGGTCCTTCTCCTCATCGATATTTTTTATTTTTTCGTTAAGTGAGACTAGTTCTTTAATATCTTCATCTGTAAATTTTTCAAAGCCTTGTCTTAATGCAAGTGTCTCAAGAGATGCGATGATCGGGTAGATGTGTAGTGCTTCTTCGATGTTAATTGGTGCGACCATTGTCCATCTATTTGCCTTTGAGATGATTAATCCGTCGTTTTCTAGACGAAGTAGTGCTTCTCTAAGTGGCGTTCTACTTATGCCTAGTTCTTCTGATAGCTCATTTATTTTTATTTTTGTCATTGGCGCAAGCTTTCCTGTTACTATTAATTTGTTGAGTCTGTCGTAGGCTTCGTCTTTTATGAAAACTCTTTTTATTTTATTCTCTTTCATATATGTATCTTTCGTAGTCATAATATCTTTTTAAAGGGTTACCTCCTGTAATATATCAGATACATTATAACATAATTTTTTTAGTACTAGTTGAAAAGTCCACTATTTTTCGAAAAATGACACACTTTTTAAAATTTAATTAAAAAAGGCTTGACTTTTATAAATCTTGTTACTATAATAGATGAAACAATTTAATAAATTGTATGTAAAAGTACGATAGAGGCGCGAATTTTATCAGTAATTTTTTTAAGCAAGACCATGCGATGAGAAAAAATGAAAGGAAACTTCGCCGAAGTGTATTGCGGGTAGTGGCAATATGCTGGGCATGCAAAGAATATTTGTATGACTGTCACAAATGTGGGGAGCTATCTAAAGTTAACATATGCATTGGCATTTTAACAGTTTGGATCTCCAGACTGTTTTTTTTACTTTAATAGCCCGAAAAATTATTTGGAGGGAAATTATGAATTTAAGAAAGATCGCAGTAGCAGCTAGTTTATCCTTGGTGACACTTTTGTCAGCATGTAATCCATCTGGTGATGGTGCACAGGCTCCAAAAGATAACGATGCTTCAGTTTTAAAAGTTGGAATGGAATGTGACTATGCTCCATTTAACTGGACACAAACTAAAGAGGAGAATGGATACAAAATCGCAACAGGAGGATATGCCGGTGGATATGATGTTGAAATTGCAAAGAGAATTGCAGATTCAATGGATAAAGAACTTGAAATTGTAAAGACTGAGTGGAATGGACTTACTCCAGCTCTAACATCTGGAAAGATAGATTTAATCATTGCGGGCATGAGCCCAACTGCTGAGAGAAAAGAAACTATTAACTTCTCAGACACTTATTACACATCTAATCTTGTAGTTGTTGTTAAAAAAGACTCACCTTATGCAAGTGCGAAGAGCCTTAGCGACCTAAGCGGTGCAAAGATAACTGGACAGTTAAATACTTTCCACTACGATGTAATTGATCAGATAGAAGGCGTAGAAAAGACGCCAGCTCTTGAAACTTTCCCAGCAATGATAGTTGCTCTTGAGTCAGGAAAGATTGACGGTTATGTTTCTGAAAAGCCAGGTGCTATTTCTGCAACAACTTCAAACGACAACTTGACATATATTGAATTTAATGAGGGCGAAGGCTTTGAAGCATCTCCAGAAGATACTTCAATTGCAGTTGGAGTTTCTAAAGATAATCCAGAGCTTCTTGATAAAGTAAATAAAGCTTTAAAAAATATCTCAGAAGAAGAGAGAGAACAGATAATGGAAGAAGCAGTAAAGAACCAACCTCTAGGTGAATAATATGCCTACTAATTTTTTTGGATGGATTAAATTTTTATTAGATGAGTATGGTCCCCTATTTTTTAGGGGGACTATAAACACAATACTCATCGCAGTAGTTGGTACTGTTGTTGGATTTTTAATAGGACTTTTAATTGCAATTATAAAGACTATTCCTGTAAAGAAAAAAGACAGAGCTTTTAAAAAAGTTATTTTAAAAATTGTAAATATAATAATAAATATTTATGTACAAGTGATTCGTGGGACACCGATGATGGTTCAGGCCATGATGTTCTACTACGGAGCACTTCAATATTTTAATATTGACATGCCACCAATGTTGTCGGCACTTGTCATCGTCTCAGTAAACACAGGTGCTTACATGGCAGAGATAATTCGTGGAGGTATTATTTCAGTAGATAGCGGCCAAAGAGAGGGAGCTCTTTCAATTGGAATGACTCACTGGCAAACTATGACAGAGGTAATTCTTCCTCAGGCAATTAGAAATATTATTCCTTCTGTAGGAAATGAATTTATTGTAAATATCAAGGACTCTTCAGTTTTAAATGTAATTTCTGTTTCTGAACTCTTTTTCATTTCTAAGTCTGCAGCGGGAACTTATCTTAGATTTTTCGAAGTGTTCTTTATAACAGCAATTATTTATTTAGTTTTGACAATGCTTGTAAGTCAAATTATGAAAATAATAGAAAAGAAATTAGATGGTCCAGATTCTTACAGAATTTACGGTTCGCAATCTGAGGCAATGCCACTAGAAGTTAAGAAGGAGGCGTGAGATGGGACTTATTTTTGAAATTGAAAATTTAAAGAAAAGTTTTGGCGACAATTTAGTTTTAAAAGACATAAACTTTAATGTAGAAAGCGGAGAAGTTGTTTCAATAATTGGCTCATCTGGTTCTGGAAAGTCCACACTCCTAAGATGCATAAACCTTCTTGAAGAACCAGGTGGCGGAAAGATTAAATTTCATGGCGAAGATATTTTAGAAAAAGATTCTTCTATTAATAAATATAGAACTAAGGTTGGAATGGTCTTTCAATCATTTAATTTATTTAACAACATGAGTGTACTCGAGAACTGTGTCATCGGACAGATAAAAGTTTTAAAGAGAAATAGAGAAGAAGCAGTTACAATCGCTGAAGAATTTTTAAAAAAGGTCGGCATGTATCCCTTTAAAGATGCTAAGCCAAAATCCTTATCAGGTGGGCAGAAACAAAGAGTTGCCATAGCTCGTTCACTTTCCATGAGTCCAGAAGTTCTTCTATTTGACGAACCAACATCAGCCCTTGACCCTGAAATGGTATCTGAAGTTTTAAAGGTTATGAATGACCTTGCCAACGATGGACTTACGATGATTGTCGTAACTCACGAGATGGGATTTGCACGAGATGTGTCTAATAGAGTTTTATTTATGGACAAGGGAGTAATAGCAGAAGACTCAGAAGCAAAAGAATTTTTCAAAAATCCGAAGACAGAAAGAGCAAAGGAATTTTTGTCAAAAGTTTTATAAATTTTTTAATAAATACCTAACAATTTACCTCAACAAAATGGTCGCATATAATTTATGTGACCATTTTGTTATACAAAAATATTTTTATGCAATATAAAAAGAAAAATTTTAAAATTATACTAATTTATTTATGAAATATTTTTTTGAGATGTTCTTTATATTTGTAAATATGCAGATCTTCTCAATTGTAAATTGATTTTAATTATTCTATTAGATATAATTATTTATGTATAAGTAACGCAATGTTTATTTTGATGTATATTTTAAATTATATATGTACTATAAGCTAATTTTTATAAATTTTGGAGGGAATTATGGATAAAAAGTTTTACATCACGACACCGATTTATTATCCAAGCGATAACTTGCATATTGGTCATACTTATTGCACAGTTGCGACTGATGCTGTAAAGAGATACAAAAAGATGCAAGGCTACGATGTATTTTTTACTACAGGAACAGACGAGCACGGACTAAAAATTCAAGAAAAGGCAGAAGAAAATGGAATGACTCCAAAGGCTTATGTTGATAAGATTGTTGCAAACATTAAAGAACTTTGGAAGACTCTAGATATTGATTACGACGCATTTATCAGATCAACTGATGAAGTTCACGAAAAAAATGTTCAAAAAATTTTCCAAAAGTTATACGACAAGGGTGACATTTACAAGGGCGAATACGAAGGATATTACTGCACACCTTGTGAATCTTTTTGGACAGAGGCACAACTTGGTGAAGGACACACTTGTCCAGACTGCGGACGCGAAACTCATCTAACTCACGAAGAATCTTATTTCTTTAGACTTTCTAAATACAAAGACAAATTACTTAAACTATATGAAGAAAATCCTGAATTTATTGAACCTGAATTTAGAAAAAATGAAATGATTAAGAGCTTCTTTGAAACAGGTGAAGGACTAGAAGATTTATCTGTATCAAGATCAACATTCGATTGGGGAGTTAAAGTTCCTTTCGACGAAAAGCACGTCGTATATGTGTGGATCGACGCACTTAGCTGCTACTTGTCAGCTCTTGGACTTGGAACAGATAATTCAAAGATGGACGAATTTTGGCCAGCAGATGTTCACTTCGTTGGTAAAGAAATTATGCGTTTTCACGTAATTATTTGGCCTGCAATTTTAATGGCACTTGACCTTCCACTTCCTAAGAAAGTATTTGGTCACGGCTGGATTTTATTCGACAACGACAAAATGAGTAAGTCTAAGGGAAATGTAATTTATCCAGAACCAATTATAAAACTTTATGGAGTAGACGCTCTAAAATACTTCTTGCTTCGTG
>NZ_JBMNPQ010000087.1:0-5396 GCF_050943655.1 Peptoniphilus sp.
AAAACTTTAAGTTTTTTCAAAATTATTGAGAAATTTTTTTGATTATTTTTTAAATTTTAATGAAAGATTTAGATAAAAATGAAATTTTATTAGCCATTTTTAATTATTATATATACCTTGTAATCAAGTAATTTAAACATATTTACAGATTTACTTTAAGAAAATTATGCTATTATCATATACTTTAAATAAAATAAGTGTTATAATTATAACAAAAGGTAAAAAAGGCTTTATATAGCCATATAAGGGGTGAATTTTTTATGAGTTCAAGAAATCTCACTTTCTCCGTAGGTGGAGTCCACATGGACGAACACAAAACTTTGACAGAAAAGCTGGCAATAGAAAGGATGCCTAGTCCTGAAATTGTTTACATACCTATGTCACAACATATCGGAGCGCCATGCTCACCTGTTGTTTCCAAGGGAGATTCTGTAAAAGTTGGACAAATAGTGGGTAATTCAGACGCATTTATTTCAGCAGCTGTTCACTCATCTGTATCAGGTACGGTTGAGGATATTAAAAAAATGTATACAGCTGATGGAAGATTCTGTGACTGTGTTGTAATACGTAGTGACGGCAAAGATGAAATGGTTGATAATCTTACTAACTTTAAGGATTATAAGGATCATCCAATTGACGACCTTATTCCATTCATAAAAGAAAAAGGAATTGTTGGTATGGGTGGTGCTGGTTTTCCACTTCATGCAAAACTAAAGAGTGAGGATCCAGTTTTAGATGAATGTATCATCAATGGAGCTGAATGTGAGCCGTTTTTAACTTGCGACCACAGAATCATGTTAGAAAAAACTGAGGAAATTCTAGAAGGATTGGATATTTTCTCTCATTTCTACAACAAGGAAGTTTCTTACATGGCAATCGAAGAAAATAAACCTGATGCCATAGATAAGATGGAAGAGGTAATTAATGCTCATCCAAATTGGAGTCATTTAAAAGTTGTTGGATGTCAAACTAAATATCCACAAGGTGATTCTAAGAGACTTTCAGAGGCAGTTGTGGGAAGAATTGTTCCTCAAAACGGCGTTACTAATGACGTTGGTGTTTTCTTAACTAATGTTGGTACTACTCTTGCTTTTTATGAAGCAGTAATTGAAGGTAGACCATCATATGAAAGGGTTATTACTGTAAGTGGTTCTGGAATTAAAGAACCTAAGAATATTTTAGTAAAAATTGGTACACCAGTGGGAGATATTTTAAAATTCTGTGGTGGAATTAAAGATAATCATGTTGAAATTGTATGTGGTGGACCTATGACAGGTAAATCTGTTTTTGACATGGACTCTCCAATAACTAAAACTACCTCAGGAATATTAGTATTTACTGAAGAAGAAGTAAAACCTAATGTTGAAAGTCCTTGCATCAGATGTTCAAGATGTGTTGATCACTGTCCTGCACATATTAATCCGACAGACATCAACCATGCTATTTTAAAGGGCAATGTAGATCTTTGTATTGAACTTCACGCAGATCAATGCATGGAATGTGGAATTTGTTCTTTCGTTTGTCCTGCTAAGAGACATTTGACTGCATCTGTTAAGTTAGCTAAACGTGAAATTCGTGCTAATGCAAAGAAGTAGGAGGTAGGATATGGAAAATAAAATGAAAAATCAGCCTATGAATGCAAATGCAGCACACTATGTATCACTTGCACCTCACATTAGAGCAAATGATACTGTTTCTAAGATAATGTTAGATGTAATCATTGCACTTGTTCCTGCTATGATTGCTGCAGTATACTTTTTTGGCTTAAGATCATTATTATTAATTTGTACTTGTGTAATTTCTTGTGTAGTTACTGAGTATGTTACTCAAAAAGCTCTTAAGAAGACTATTCAAGTAAGAGATTTGTCAGCAGTTGTTACTGGTATTTTAATCGCACTTAACTTACCTGTTGAGTTTCCAATCTGGATGGCAATTTTTGGTTCAGTTTTTGCAATATTAATTGTAAAAGAATGTTTTGGTGGAATTGGTTTTAACTTTATGAATCCGGCTTTGGCAGCAAGGCTTGTACTTATGGCATCATGGGCAAAGAATATGACTGCTTATGTGTCACCAGAGATGATTAAACAAGGTCTTACAACTTCTGCTACACTTGATGCAGCAACTTATGCAACTCCACTTCAACAAATCAGTTCTGGTGCTTTTGATAGTCTGCCAGCTCTTTCTGATATGTTTATCGGAAACATTGGCGGAGTATTGGGAGAAACTTCTGCACTTGCACTTATTATTGGATTTATTTATTTAGTTGCAAGAAAAGTTATTTCTTGGGAAATTCCAGTTATTTATGTTGCTGTAACAGCAATATTTTTACCAATCCTAGGTATTCCAATGGCTTATGTTCCACACGAACTTTTAGCTGGAGGACTTATGCTTGGTGCAATATTTATGGCAACTGACTATACAACTAATCCTATAAATAGAAAAGGTAGAATTATTTTTGCAATAGGTTGTGGATTTTTGACTGCGCTTATTAGAGTTAAGGCTTCACTTCCTGAAGGGGTTTCATACGCAATATGTCTAATGAACCTTGCAACACCTTTAATCGATAAGTTAACTAAAACTGAAGCTTATGGGGAGGCGAAATAGATGAAAGAACCTGTTAAATTTGGTATTATACTTCTTGTTTTTTGTGCTGTTTCTGCTGGACTTTTAGCTTATGTAAATGGTTTAACTGCTCCTGTTATAGCAGAGGCTGAATTTCAAAAAGCAGTAAACTCTTACGAAGAAATCTTCGGAGATGAAGCTGACAATTTTGATCAGTTAGACGAAGCGAAGATGGCTCAAATTAAAGAAAAACATCCAAAAGTTGAAAAAATCTTCGTTGCTAAAAAAGGTGACGAGGTAGTTGGATACGGAATAAATATTGAATCAAACGGTTTTGGTGGAGCTATGACTAACGCTCTTGGATTTTTAATCGAAGGACAAAAAATTGCCGGATTTAGAAATATTTCCAACCAAGAAACAAGTGGTTACGGTTCTAGAATTGAAACTGAAGAATATTATCCATCATATGAAGGCAAATCAGCAGCTGGAGAACTTACAATCAGTAAAGATCCAAAGGCTGAGAACGAAGTAATGTGGCTTACATCTGCAACAGTTTCATCTAAGGGAGTACTTGAAGGTGCAAACGAAGCTGTAGCAGTTTTTCAAGAACTTATAAATGAATAGGGGGTAGGGTTATGAAATTAAGTAAAGTTTTTTCTGACGGCGCTTTTAAGAACAATCCCGTATTCATACAACTAATAGGGCTTTGTTCAGTACTTGCCATTACAAATAATGTTACTAACTCACTTGCAATGGGACTTGCCGTTACTTTCGTATTAATAATGAGTAACGCAGTAGTTTCACTACTTAGAAATATTATTCCTGATAAAATAAGAATCCCATGTTTCATCGTTGTAATCGCAACTTTCGTAACATTGGTACAAATGATACTTCAAGCTTATTCACCAGCTATTTACAGTGCGCTTGGAATTTTCCTTCCACTAATCGTTGTAAACTGCTGTATATTAGGTGAAGCTGAAGGTTTCGCATACAAAAACAAACTTGTTCCATCAATTGTAGATGGTTTCGGAACAGGAATTGGTTACTTAATCGCTGTTCTATCAATGGGTATTGTTAGAGAATTTTTCGGAAACGGTACATTATTCGACAAACAAATTTTGCCAGAGGCATTTCCAGGAATAGGAATTATGAAGGCACCTGCCGGAGCATTTATTCTTCTTGGATTTTTAATCGCTGGTTTTAGACGTATATTAAGTAGGAGGGCAGACTGATGTTACAAAGTATTTTTACAATTTTAGTATCGACAATACTTGTTAATAACTATATATTTGCTCAGTTCTTGGGTATCTGTCCATTTTTAGGTGTTTCATCAAAAACTGATACAGCTATGGGAATGGGAGTTGCAGTAACATTTGTAGTTGTGCTTGCTTCTGCTATTACATGGGTGATTCAAACTTTTGTACTTGATAGATTTGGACTTGGATATTTACAAACAATTGCATTTATTCTTGTAATTGCTTCTTTAGTTCAATTCGTAGAGATGTTTATCAAAAAATCATCTCCTTCACTATATCAAGCCATGGGTGTTTACTTACCACTGATTACAACAAACTGTATGGTACTTGGTGTAACAGTTCTTAATGTTCAAAATGGTTATAACTTGATTGAAACTGTATTTAGTGGATTTGGAGCTTCTGTAGGTTTTACATTAGCACTTGTTCTAATCGCAGCTTTGAGAGAAAAGCTTGCACTTGCTGATGTTCCTAAAGCACTTCAAGGTGTTCCTATTGCACTAGTAAGTGCCGGATTAATGGCAATTGCCTTCTCCGGTTTCGGCGGATTAGTATAGGAGGGTTGAATAGATATGAATACAATACTTACCCCCATAATTTTCTTAGGGATAGTAGGCGCATTCTTTGGAGTTATTCTTTCAATCGCATCAAAGGTTTTTGCAGTTGAAGTTGACCCTAAAGTTATAGAAGTTAGAAATGCACTACCTGGCGCAAACTGTGGTGCTTGTGGTTATCCAGGATGCGACGGACTTGCTGAAGCAATCGTAGCTGGAAACGCTCCAACTAATGGCTGTCTAATCGGCGGAGCTGATTGTGCAGAAAAAGTTAGTGAAATCATGGGCGTTAACGCAGCTAATGTTGAAAGACAAGTTGCGACAGTTCTTTGTCAAGGAGACTGCGACAAAGCTAAAAATAAATATGATTACAACGACCTTAAAGACTGTAGACTTATGGCAGATTTTCAACAAGGTGCAAAATCTTGTAGCTATGGTTGCTGTGGTGGCGGAACATGTGTAAGTGTATGTGAATTTGACGCAATCCATATGGTAAATGGCGTTGCTGTAGTTGACAAAGACAAATGTGTTACTTGTATGAAATGTATTAAGATTTGTCCAAAGAACATCATCAAACTTGTTCCATATAAAGCAAAGACAGTTGTTAAATGTCAATCATATGATCCAGGAAAAGTTGTTAGAACTAGCTGTGATATTGGATGTATCTCTTGTGGACTTTGCGAAAGAAATTGTCCAAAAGATGCAATTCACGTAAAAGACAACTTGGCATCAATTGATTACGACAAATGTATCAATTGCGGAATTTGTGTTTCTAAATGTCCTACTGGAGCTATTTTCTGTGAATATCCTGAAAGAGTAGAAAAAATGAAGGAAAGAGAAAAAGCTAAGAAGGAAAAAGAAAAACAAGAAAAAATAAAAGCTGCTCAGCTTAAAAAAGATTTAGAAAAACAAAATTAATTATAAAATTTTTGGCTGTATCTTTTGATGCAGCCTTTTTTATATTATAATAGAAGCAGTTAGTTAAAGCTTTACAAGAATATGACACGCAGGAAAAATTTTTTAGATT
>NZ_JBMNPQ010000088.1:0-5165 GCF_050943655.1 Peptoniphilus sp.
GAAAAAACAAAAAGGGAGGCCTTGGCAATGCAAGTATTGCTGGGATTTGTCACAGCTGGAGCGAGGACGGAAGGTGCATCTCGCTTTTAAAAATACTTTTAACCAACAAATGTGTCTACGACTGCGAATACTGCATTAACAGGAGAAGCTCCGATATAAATAGGGCTGAGTTTAGTCCGCGCGAAGTTGCTGAAATTACAATTAATTTTTACAGGAGAAATTACATAGAGGGGCTATTTCTATCTTCTGCAGTCATACAAAGTCCAGATCGCACCATGGAACTTTTGATAAATGTGGCAAAAATCTTAAGGGGCGAATACAATTTTAACGGCTACATTCACATGAAGGCAATTCCAGGATCAAGTAGCGACCTAATTAGAGAAATGGGAAGGATCGTCGATCGCATGAGCATAAATATTGAGCTTCCAACGGAGAAGGCGCTGTCACTTCTTGCTCCATCAAAGACGTATCCTGCGATTTATCGCCCCATGAATAGTGTAAAAAGCCTAATCGAAGAACACTCTCATGACAAGAAAAAATTTAAACACGCAGAAAGTTTTGTGCCGGCAGGTCAGACTACTCAGATGATAATTGGAGCATCAAGAGAAAGCGACGATGTTATTTTAAAGAGGTCTTCTAATTTATACAAGAATTTTAACTTAAAAAGAGTATATTATTCTGGCTATGTACCTGTCGTAAAGAGCAAATTTACATCTGGTGTAACAAAAACTCCCCTTATTCGCGAGCACAGAATTTATCAAGCAGATTGGCTCATGAGATTTTATAAATTTGAGGCAGAAGAAATTACAGACGAAGCTTTTCCAAATTTGGATCTCAATCTCGACCCCAAGGCGAGTTGGGCAATTCGAAATATTGACAAGTTTCCAATAGAGATAAATCACGCGACTTATGAGGAGCTAATTAGAATACCTGGCATTGGGCCGACTTATGCCATGAGGATTATTAACGCGAGAAAATTTGCAAAATTATCCTACGATAGCTTAAGCAGTTTAAAAATTTCACTAAAAAGAGCAAAGTACTTCATAAAGGTCGACGGCGTCTACAGGGGAGGAAGAATTAAATCAGAAGATTATCTATCCTACCTTTTGAGCGACAGAAAAGAGAAAAAATATGAACAATTATCATTTTTTTAATTACGACGGAAGTCTAATGGGACTTTTTACAGTTATATTCGATAAATATAAAATCCTGGAAAACTCACATATTGAACCAAAAAAGCTGGAGAAGGATTTCTTTAATGATGAGGTTTTTGTATCAAGCGATAAAAATAAGGCAATGAGAGTAAAAAAGTCCATATTAAAAAATTTTGGTTGGGACTTTTTAAATAAAATAGTTTTCGTTTTTAGCAGTTTCTACAAAAACAAAGAAGACTCTATTGCAAAGACTCTTAAGGGAATGTATTTATACGGCAAAGATTATTTATATTCAAGCGAAAAAGAACCTGTAAACTTTTTAAAAATACAAAAAGAGTTGGCAAGAGAGATTCACGCATACACCGGACTTTTGAGATTTAAAGAAATAGAAGGAGGGGTATTATTTGCAGAATTTACTCCCCAAAACGACATTTTAAAATTTTTGATGCCTCACTTTAAAAATAGACTTCAGGGCGAGGACTTTATAATTTATGATGCAAGGAGAAATTACGCGGCCTTTTATTTAAAGGGTGAGCTTGATTATATCTTTGCGAAGGACTTTGAAATAAATGAGACGAAGGAAGAGGACAAATTTAGGGATTTGTGGAGAGAATTTTACAAATCAGTTTCAATTGATGAGAGAAAAAATACAAAACTTATGACATCGAATATGCCAAAAAAATATTGGAGATACCTGCCTGAGAAAGATAAATTTTAAAAAAATAACTAAAGAGATTAGAAAAAGTTTAAAAATCTCATAAAATGGTAAAAATATTTATATAAAATTTAAAGAAAGGTAGGGAGATTTATGGACATAAAATTTGTAAAGAGAGATAAATTAAAAGAAAAACCAAAGGGAGATTTGGGATTTGGAGTAATATTTACAGATTACATGTTTAACATGGACTGGGACAAAGACAAGGGTTGGCACGACGCAGAAATCGTACCTTATGAAGGCGTAAATATGGATCCAGCGTCTATGGTTCTTCACTACGCACAAGCAACCTTTGAAGGACTAAAGGCATACAAGAGCCCCGACGGAAAATATTACTTATTTAGACCTCACATGAATGCGAAGAGATTTATAAGATCAAACGACAGACTTTGCCTTCCAGAGCTTCCTGAAGATATGTTTGTGGAAGCAATTAAAGAGCTAATTAAAGTGGAAAAGGACTGGATACCAACAGGAGACGGCGAGTCTTTATACATCAGACCATTCATGTATGCAAAAGAAGTAAAACTTGGCGTTGCACCTTCAAAATCTTACAGATTTAGCATAATACTTTCACCAGTTGGAGCATATTATAAAGAAGGACTTGCGCCAGTTAAAATATATGTAGAAGACGAACTCACAAGAGCAAGCCTTGGCGGAACAGGATTTGCAAAATGTGCAGGAAACTATGCAGCATCACTTCTTGGACAAGTAAAAGCAGAAAAGCTCGGTTACACTCAAGTTTTGTGGCTCGATGGAGTTCACAGAAAATATGTAGAAGAAGTCGGCTCAATGAATGTAATGTTTTTAATTGATGATACGGTAATAACAGCACCAGCAGGCGAAACAGTTCTTCCTGGAGTAACTAGAGATTCTGTAATAATGCTTCTAAAGGACATGGGCTATAAGGTAGAAGAAAAACACCTTGCAGTTGATGAACTTATGAAAGCAGCAAAAGAAGGACGACTAAAGGAAGCATGGGGTACAGGAACAGCAGCAGTAATAAGCCCAATCGGAGAGCTTTTCTATAAGGGAGAAGAAGAGATAATAAACAATTTCGAAACAGGTAAGCTAACTCACGAGCTCTACAACAAACTTACAGACATACAGTGGGGCCGTGCAGAAGACAAATACGGCTGGAGAGAAGAAATAAAGATGGACTAAGTAAAATAGTATGCCCAGGAGAAATCCTGGGTTTTATTTTTCGAAAAATTAAATTCATAGTCTTAACTTTTAATTTATAGATTTTAAAATTTAAACCTAATTTTCTAAGTCTTGCGTTATATATCTATGCGCGGGTATAGTTTAATTAAGCGTTATTTGTGTTAGAAAAATTAGGAGGATATATGAAAGATAAGAAGATGAATACAAATCCCATGGCAAAAAATGGCCTAGACAAGACACTTTCAAGTAAGAACGATGTGGCGGGAGACAATCCTAAAATCACAAGAGCTTCAGGTGCTCCTGTTGAAAACAATCAAGACACAATGACTGCAGGTTTAAGAGGCCCAGGAGTATTTGAAGATACTTGGCTTTTTGAAAAGCAGGCTCACTTCAACAGAGAAGTAATTCCTGAGAGGAGAATGCATGCCAAGGGCTCAGGTGCTTTTGGAACATTTAAAGTTACAAATGATATAACAGAGTACACAAAGGCAAAGATTTTTTCAGAAGTTGGCAAAGAAACTGAGATGTTTGCAAGATTCTCACTAGTTGCAGGCGAAAGAGGATATGCTGATGCCGACCGCGACATAAGAGGATTTGCACTTAAATTTTATACAGAAGATGGCAACTGGGACTTAGTTGGCAACAACACACCAGTGTTTTTCTTTAGAGACCCGATGAAATTTATAGATCTAAACCACGTTGTAAAGAGAGATCCAAAGACTAACATGAGAAGCCCTAATTCAAATTGGGACTTTTGGTCATCTCTTCCAGAGGCGCTATTGCAAGTTACAATTATAATGACAGATAGAGGAATTCCATCATCATACCGCTTCATGCACGGATTTGGTTCACACACTTATTCACTTATAAATAAGGACAACAAGAGAACTTGGGTAAAATTCCACTTTAGATCACAGCAGGGAATTCAAAACCTAACAGATCAAGAGGCAATGAAAGTTAAGGGAATGGATCCAGACTCTCACCAAAGAGATTTATTCGATGCAATAGAGCTTGGAGAATATCCAAAATGGAAGATGTATATACAAGTGATGAGCGAAGAAGAGGCAGAGGAAGTTAACTTTAATCCCTTCGACCTCACAAAGATGTGGCCAAAAAAAGATTATCCATTCATAGAAGTTGGAGAATTTGAACTAAATAGAAATCCAGACAATTACTTCCAAGACGTGGAGCAGTCAGCATTTAACCCAGCACAAAATGTACCAGGAATTGGATTTTCACCAGACAGAATGCTTCAGGCACGTATCATGATGTATGGCGACGCACAGAGATATAGACTCGGCGTAAACCATCACCAAATACCTGTAAACTCACCTCGTGGAATGAAAAAAGAAGATTACCACCCATTCCACAGAGATGGAACGATGAGAGTTGATGGAAACCTAGGCTCTGAAGTTCACTACGAACCAAACTCCTACGGCAACTGGAAAGAAGATAAAAGGGGCTACGAAGTGCCTCAAAAAGGTGGCGATGTGGATAGATACGACTTTAGACAAGACGACAGCGACTATTACACACAACCGGGACTTCTTTACAATGCGCTTACAGAAGACCAAAAACAGGTGCTATGTGAAAACACTGCAAGAGCAATGGGAGATGCAACACTTCAGATTAAACACAGATGGATAGCTCACTGCTACAAAGCCTCTGAAGATTACGGAAAAAGACTTGCAAAAGCTTTAAATATAAATATAGATGATGTTGACTTGAATCTTCCAGATAGAGACACAAGAGAAGGAAACTACAAAGCTAACAACGCACATCCAGAACTAGATGTAAAGAGCGAGGACATGTCAAAATACGAATGGGATGAAATAAAGACAGACTATGACCCTAAAAAATTCATAGATCCAATGGACGATCCTTTCGTGCTATAAAAAAATAAAATCTTTTAAAATAAAACTACTGATTGTAAGTTTATCTTTCTCAATATGAAAATAGTAAAGAGAAACTCTGAATAATCAGTAGTTTTTAAATTTTAAAATCCATTGACAAGTCTCGTTATATAACTTTTAAGGAGACGAAACTCAGTTTAATTTTCTAGTCGCGTATTAGATTATTTAGCTAAATTTTGGTGTACTTATTTATTGAGGAATGTGTTATTCTTTTAAAAGAAA
>NZ_JBMNPQ010000089.1:0-5084 GCF_050943655.1 Peptoniphilus sp.
AGTGTTTAAATTTGTCTGCTAAGGGTACTATATTTATAGCTAAAATGTATGCGAAATTAAAAAATATTATAAGGAGATTTTTATTATGGACAACAAAAAATTATTAGATATGCTTAATAAGCAATACAATTTTGAAGTAGAATCAGCTATTGTTTACAAAGGAATGTCACTATGGGCAGAAAAAGAAAACTGGCCAGGTGTTGCAAATTTCTTAGAACAACAAGCAATTGAAGAATTATTACACGCTGACAGAATAGAAAATTATCTATTTGCATTGGATTATGACATTAAAATTGAAGCTGTTCCTGCACCAAAGTCTGAATTCGAAAGTGTTTTAGAAATTTTCAAAGAAGCATTGGAACACGAAAAACAAGTTACAGCAAACTTCATGGAAATCATGAAAGAAGCTAAAGAATGCGGTGATATAAAAACTGAATCTCAAGTTTATTGGTTCATAGATGAACAAGTTGAAGAAGAAGCTAATTTTGTAGATCTAATCACAACATTAGAAAGAATAGACAATTCACCTGCAGCATTATTCCAATTTGATGCAGAACTTGCTAAGAGAAAAGTTGAAGTTCCAGGACTATAATTATAATTAAAACTTTAATCAAAAAAGAGGGGATTTAATTTCCCTTCTTTTTTATTACATATTAAAATAAGATGAAGAGGTGAGATATGAACCTTAATAAATTTAGCAAAATAAATAGAGTATATTTATCATATATTGCAGCCTTACTTATATTTGGGACAAATGGAATATTAGTTTCAAATATTTCTTTAGAGGGAAGCCAAATTGTTTTGATGCGTACATTAATTGGTGGTCTTTTTTTGACAGCTTTTGTACTGCTTAGAGGTGGATTTGACAAAGATAATCTTAGAAGAGAAAGCGTTCAAATTATTTTAGGTGGGGCAGCTTTAGGACTTAACTGGGTGATGTTATTTTCTGCTTATAGGATTTTAAATGTAAGTATCTCCACTTTGATTTATTATGCTGGTCCAATTCTTGTTTTATTATTTTCACCAGTTCTACTTAATGAAAGTTTAACTCAAAGAAAGATTATTTCAGTTATTATTGTAGCAGTTGGACTTATTTGTATAAGTGGTAGTGTAGTAACTAGCGGAATGAATTTAAAAGGATTAATTTTTGCAATATTATCAGCAATTTTTTATGCAATGCTCATTATTTTCAATAAAAAGATTTCATTAACCAGTGGCCTTCAAACAGCAGCTATTGAACTTGATATTGCATTTCTAGTCGTACTGATATATGTTTTAGTTACATCTACTCTTCCTAAGATTAACAGTAGTGATCTACCTTATATCGCAATAATAGGATTATTAAATACAGGTATTGCATATTTATTATATTTTTACGGAATTCAGAAACTATCAGGTCAATCAGTTGCACTGCTTAGCTACGTGGATCCTGTTTCAGCATTAATTTTTTCATCAATTTTTTTAAATGAGACAATGTCTTTTGTACAGATTATTGGTTCAATATTAATAATAGGTGGGGCTATTTATGGTGAAATCAAGATTAGCAAGAAATAAATTTAAGTGTTGTGTAAATTTATATAAAGGGTTAGAGATAAATTATGGATTTAAAAGAGATTTTAAAAAATAGATTTTATAAACATATGGAAAGACATCCAAATGTTTCTTGGGAAGATGTCTGTCAACTAATCACAGAAGATGATTGGAAAATTTTAAAGAATATAGAAGAAACTGGTGGAGAGCCAGATATTTTACTTGATAGATGCGGGAATCTATTATTTGCAGATTGTTGTAATGAAACACCTGATGATAGAAGAAGTGTTTGTTATGATGAAGAGGCAAGACTTTCTAGAAAAAAGAATGCACCTAATAAAAGTGCTGAGGGTATTGTAAATCAAATTGGAGCAAGTCTTATGGATGAGGAAATATATAAACTTCTCCAAGAAAGCGGAAGTTACGATGAAAAATCTCAAGTGTGGATAGCAACAGATAAAGGATTTAGGGATAAAGGAGACGCCTTATTTGCAAGTGTAAGGCATGGCCGTATTTTTATTTATTTTAATGGTGCGGGCTCTTATTATCGAAACCGAGGATTTAGATGTATGCTTAAATTAAATTAATATAAAAATTTATAAACTAATTCTGTTCTACATAGTGTGGAGAGAGTTAGTTTTTTATTTTAAAAATTAATCTATATTTAATAAAATTTATTAATTAAATTAGCGTGATAATAAAAAGTTTTTCAAGCAAAAAAAAATTATAAAAATTTTAAAAAATATTATTATAAATAAATATATTGGGTACAATATAGTTGTGAACAATATATTGAAATGAGGAATATAATGAAATTAGATTACCATGAAGAGATGAAACTTAAAAATCAGTTTTGTTTCCCTATATATGCAGCATCTAGACAAGTTACTCAGCTGTACACGCCTCTTTTAAAACCACTTGGACTTACTTATACTCAATATTTAGTATTCTTAGTTTTGTGGGAAGAGGATGGAATTACTGTTGGAGAGATTTGTAATAGACTTATGCTTGATAATGGAACTATTTCACCTGTACTTAAAAAAATTGAAACACTGGGATACATCGAAAGAAGGCGCAGTAAAAATGACGATCGAGTTGTAATCATTTATTTAACTGAAAAAGGTAAAGATTTGCAAGAAAAGGCAAAAGACATTCCAGAGAAAATGTTAAATTGTGTTAACTTGCCAAAAGATAAAGCTATTGAGTTGAGATCACTTTTGTACGAGCTCTTGGACAGCACAAGAAATAATAAATGAAGTACTGAAGTATAATTTATATTTTTAATGAAGGAGATAAAGATGAAAAATATTTATGATTTTACAGTAAAAGATAGAGAAGGAAAAGACGTAAGCTTAGAAGAATACAGTGGAAAAGTATTATTAATTGTAAATACAGCAACTGGTTGTGGATTCACACCACATTATGAACCACTAGAAGAAATGTATAAAGACTTAAAAGATAAAGGACTTGAAATTTTAGATTTTCCTTGCAATCAATTTGCAAATCAAGCGCCTGGAGATGCTGAAGAGATTCATACATTCTGCACATTAAATTTTGGAGCTGATTTTCCACAATTTGCTAAAATTGACGTCAATGGTGAAAATGCAGAACCACTTTTTGAATATCTTGCAAAAGAAAAACCATTTGAAGGTTTTGGAAAGGGAATAAAAAACTTAGCATTAGACAAATTCGCAAAGAAAAATAATAAGGAATTTGGTGACAAGGCTTATATTAAATGGAATTTCACAAAATTCTTAGTTGATCGCGATGGAAAAGTTATAGCTCGTTTTGAGCCAACTGTTGATATGAAAGAAGTTAGAGAAGCAGTAGAAGCTGCGTTATAATAAGGAGAATGAAATGAAAGTAGCAATTAGATATTATACAAAGGGTGGAAATACAAAGAAACTTGCAGAAGCAATGGGTAAAGCTATAAATGTAGAAGCACTACCAATAACTGAAGATATTAAAGAGCCAATAGATATTCTTTTTCTAGGAAATTCCTACTATAATTTCGGAATAGACCCAGAAGTTAAAAAGTATGTTAGTTCCCTTGATAGTAATAAAGTTGGCAGAATTGTAAATTTTGGATCAGCTGCTATGCTTAATTCCACTTGGAAAAAAGTAAAAAAAGAAGCCGATAAAGTTGGAATAAAAATGGATGAAAGAGAATTTCATTGTAAGGGAGAATTTAAAAATTTACACAAGGGAAAACCTGATGAAGAAGATTTAGAGGCTGCTGCTAACTTTGCAAAGAGTATTGTTAAAGACAATAAATAATTATTTATTAATAAATCCTCAAAAATAAATAAATGTTTAAAAGCGATTAGACAAATTCATCTAATCGCTTTTGTTGTGCAACTAATCATTACTATTGCCTGATTTTAGTGTATAATGTACAAGTAGTAAAAGTTTATTTTACATATTTAAAATATATTAAGGAGACGAAATGAAGAATATTTCACGAGATGTATTAAATAAATTAAATGTTAAATTTGTAATTTTAGGTTCTGATGAAAATGCTTATGGAGTTTCAAGATTGCTCGACGATAATTATGGACTTAAGCCTATGATTTTTTGTCAACAAACTCTTCCAGCCACAGATAATTCTAAGATTTTAGATAGAACTGTTGTAGAAAATCTTTCAGACAATGAAGTGTTTCTAAAGACATTAATTGATTATGCCAATGCACACAAAGATTCAACTATGGTTGTTATACCATGTGGCGACGAATATTCTCAGCTTCTAAGTGAAAATAAAGAGGTTCTAGATAAATATTATAAATTCAACACGCCTTCACCAGAATTAAATTCAAAACTTGAAAACAAAATAGATTTTTATGAAACATGCGAAAAAATTGGAATCCCATATCCAAAATATCACATAATAAATTCACCTAAAGATGTTGATGCCGTTGATTTGAGCTATCCCTTAATACTTAAACCAAATGATTCAATTAGCTATGTAAAAATATCATTCCCGGGAAAATATAAAGTATATACAATTTACGACAAGGAAGAACTAAACTCTGTTGTAAAAACTATATACGATAATAAATATGAAGGTTCAATGCTTGCTCAGGAATATGTGCTTGGAGATGCATCTAATCAAGCCTCTTTAAATGCTTATTGTGACAAGAATGGAAAAGTTAGAATGATGGTTTATGGACAAATTCTTTTAGCAGATCCACTTCCACTAAGAATCGGAAATAACGACGCAATCTACACTAAATATATGCCAGAAATTTTTGATTTTTATAAAGAGAAATTAGAAGAATTAAAATACACTGGTTTTTCAAATATTGATCTTAAATATGATGCTAAAGATGATACATTTAAAGCTTTTGAAATGAACTTGAGACTTCCTCAGTCACATTATTTTATGGCAGCAGGTGGAGTTAATGTTTTAGATTTTTATTTGAGAGATGTACTAGACCTAGGTTTTGAAGAAGAAGTATATTATCACAAAGATACTAAGAAAATTTGGATGAACGCTCATCCTAAACTTTTAAAAGAATATACTGATCCAAAACACCATGAAATAATTGATAAATTAT
>NZ_JBMNPQ010000090.1:0-5070 GCF_050943655.1 Peptoniphilus sp.
AATTTTGTAAAAATATTTTTTATTTTTAAAATAATTTGTGTCTTGAGTAAAAACTATGTAATTTTTTTATAAATAGTTTTATGTTTAAATTAAATTTCCACATAAAAAAAACTTAGTAAATTTTTTTATAATTATAAACTCATAAAAGTTTTTACAAATTAAACTATCTTTACTAAGTAGGAAAATAAATTATTAAATTAAAAAAAGTGTGTCTCAATTAAGAAACACACTTTTGGTGCTAAAGATGGGACTTGAACCCATACGATCTTGCGATCGCCAGATTTTGAGTCTGGTGCGTCTGCCAATTCCGCCACTCTAGCATAAAAAATGAAGTGTCAATTGACACTTCATCATTGTGGGGTGGAAGGTGGGATTCGAACCCACGATCTTCAGGACCACAATCTGACGCCTTAACCAACTAGGCCACATCCACCACAACAATATTGATTTTAGCAAACTATTTCAAATATGTCAACAGTTATTTAATTTTTGTAAGTTTTATTTTTAGTTTTTGTAAAGCCCTACTTCTGTGGCTGATTTTATTCTTCTCATCTAGAGTCATTTCAGCAAAAGTTTTGTCGTATCCTAAAGGCATAAAGATGCTATCATATCCAAAACCATTGTCTCCTCTTTCCTCTTCTATGATATTACCTTCACATATTCCTTCTATAGGAATAATATTTTTATCTGGATCAATTAGAACTAATTCAGTTTTAAAGTAGGCACTTCTGTCTTCTGAGTCAGAAAGATTTTTTAAAAGCTTCTCTCTATTAAGTTTGTCATTGTGTTCACTTGCATAGCGTGCTGAATGAACTCCAGGATCTCCTCCTAAACTATTTACAAATAAGCCTGTATCATCTGCTAAGACATAAAAATCTGTTTTATCAGCAATTGCCTGTGCCTTTAAAAGTGCGTTGTCATATAAAGTGTCTCCATTTTCTTCCACTTCAAAATCGCAACCTACATCAGATTTTCCTAGAATTTCTATATCTAAATCTTTTAGCACATCTTTTATTTCTTTTATTTTATTTTTGTTATCAGTAGATAAAACTAGCTTCATATATAATTCTCCACTATTTCAAAATATTTAAAAATATCTCTTATTCCAACTTCAGCATCTTTAATAAATTCATTTAATTCATCTAGTGTAAATGTACCTTTTTCGCCTGTACCTTGAATTTCAATAATTTCGTATTTGTCATTTACAACAAGATTAAGATCAACTTCAGCATTAGAATCTTCTTTAAAATCCAAGTCCACAAGTCTTACTCCATTTACTCTTCCAACAGATACTGCACAAATTTTTGATATGAGAGGATTTTCAGTTAGTATATTTTTCTTTAAGTACTTTTTAATTGCAATTTCTAGAGCAATGTATGCTCCAGTAATAGATGTTGTACGCGTTCCACCATCGGCACTTAACACGTCGCAATCTACCCAAATAGTTCTCTCCCCAATTTTATCTAGATCAATACAAGCTCTTAGAGATCTTCCAATTAATCTAGAAATCTCGCTATTTCTTCCATCGAGCTTTCCACGAGAAATGTCTCTTACTTTTCTAGTTGCCGTTGAGCCTGGTAACATTGAGTACTCGCATGAAAGCCATCCCTTATTCTTTCCTCTTAAAAAAGCTGGCACTTTATTTTCAATCATGACAGAAACTACAACTTTAGTTTCTCCACACTGAATTAGCACCGAACCGTCAGGATGAGTTAAATAGTCAGGAGTTATTTTTATTGGTCGCACTTCATTGTTCTGTCTATCTTCTCTCACATTAATCACCATTATTCTGTATAATTCTTTACATAGTTGTCAATACCATTAGCTATTCCTCTAACTAATAGGTCAATATAATCTGAATCTTTTATTTTATCTAGTTCATTTGGATTTGAAATAAATCCTAGTTCAACTAATGCTGCAACATTTTTTGTCTTACTAGTTACTGCAATAGCTGGTCTATTTATTATTCCTCTGTTTTTTGCACCAGTCTCTTTAACTAGAGCATTTTGTAGACATTGTGCAAAATGTTTTTGAACTGTATCTTTAATTTTTATATTCTTTTCAGATGCATATAATACTTCAATTCCACTAGCACTTTCATTATCAGCACTATTGAAGTGAATTGAAAGGAACAAATCTGCATTATTGTCATTTGATACAGATGCTCTGTCAACAAGTTTTATATACTCGTCGCGGCTTCTTGTCATTATTACATCGTAATTTTTATTTTGAAGTACAGAAAATAGTCTTTCCGCTACTTCTAAATTTAAATCTTTTTCAAATGTCTTAGAATCTGCTCCAACTGCTCCTGAATCTTTTCCACCATGACCAGGGTCGATTACAATTCTAAGTTTTCCATTAAGTTGTATCTTATCTTTTATTACTCTTTTTTCCTGTTCATCTTCCATATTTAATGATAAGGAATTGTACACTTCTTCTTTTTTGCCTTTGTCTAAATTATTTTCAAGTTTTTTAGTTTCTTCTTTTTCTTGATTTGATTGATAGAAAAGCCCATTGTTGGAATTATTGTTTTTTGAATTATCATTAGCTGTAGAAACTTTTACTACATTGCTTTTCTTCTCATCTTTTAAATTTGCAGACTTAAATGTGCTAATTGTCGCAACAACTTTGTCGTTATTCCAATCAACATCGTATCCAAAAGTTTCAGAAATAAATCTCAAAGGAACCATTGTCTTTGTCTCAGCTCTTGGTGCTTTGTAAGAAGTTAGCTTTGGAGCTTGGTCTTTTCCAACATTAACTTTTTTGCCATCGACAAACACTGTAGAGCTGTCAATTTGCATTTTTATAACTTTTCCTTCATTGTTTATTGTGATAGACTTATTTTTATTGTCCCAGTTAACATCTGCTCCTAATTTTTCTGTTATCTCACGAATTGGTACAAAAGTCCTTCCATTTCTTATGTAAGGCTTAAATTCTGTGTTTAACATCTCACCATTAACTTGAACTCCGGCAGACTTCACTGTAAAAATACTATTGTTTATACTCACGTTAAAATTACTGCTTGCATAGATCGGGTTTACTATTATAAGAGCGAATAATGACATCGCCAAAAAAATCTTTTTCATCTGTATCCTCCTTGCATTTAGCAATTTAAGTTTATATATCTTTTACCGCTTTGTCAATATTGTTACAGAATTGACATCTTTATTTAATAACTTTGTATAGTTCGTCTGGTTCAGGATCAGATAAAGTAAAAATTTTATCGCCGTCGTAGACTTCTGCCACACCAGAATTATTCATTTCACCAATTTCAGTAACTTTTAGATTTTTTCTTTTGGCGGCTTCTTTAAATTCTTTAAAGTCACTTCTATCAAAAATCATAATCATGCTGCCGCTGGATATGAGTTTATAGGGGTCTATATCGTAATGTTTAGCAATTTTTCTAGTAGCATCTAGTACAGGAATTTTATTTTTATCAACACTTATCCCCTTTCCAGTTGCCTTAGAAGTTTCCCAAAGTGCACCATAAATGCCACCTTCTGTAATATCGTGCATGTGTTTTACACCATGTTTTTTAGCAAGCATTGCCTCATCTTTTACTGAAATTTCATCTTGAAGCTTCTCTACAACTTCTTTATCATCAGATGATAAAATATCTTTGCACCCAGGCTCGTCGTGATAGATTATACTTGTTCCTTCAACGCCAATATATTTTGAGACTACAATTACATCTTTATCTTTTACATTTTTAACTGAGAGTCTACCATTGCGGTCAACTCTTCCGATAACAGTAGTGGATAAAATAATTTTATTAACTGCATCTGTAACTTCTGTGTGGCCTCCCATTATGTCGAGATTTAACTTTTCACAGGCTCTGTTGCAGTCAATCATTATCTCTTCTAAATCCTTAATTTCTGCACTTGGTGGAAGAAGAACGGTTAAAAGAACTCCAACTGGATCAGCTCCTTGTGAACACACATCGTTTACAGAAATATGAATTGCAAGGCTCCCAATGTTTTTAGAAGCACCAGTGATTGGATCTGTTGATGTAACAATTAAGTCATTTTCAAAATCAAGCACGGCAGTATCTATGCCCGTCCCTCCACTTAAAACAACTTCTGGCCTTTTTATTTTTACATTTTTAAAGACATATTTTTCTAATTCGCTATTTTTTACTTTTCCTATTTTCAATGTCTAACTCCTAATTGCTCTTTAATTTTATTTCAAATTTATTAAATCCATCTTCAATATACATATTTTTATAAGTAATCTTATAATCTTTAAACTTTTTATCTAGATAGCTTTCATCCTTAACGACTCCACTTATAGATATATCTCCGTTGTCAAATAAGTATTTTGTAATTACAAAATCTGAATCTTCAAGTGCTTGCACATCGCCAATTATTTTTACAAAATTTTTATTGTCCCTTTGATACTTATCACTGGAAACATCTTGCACAACTGGTCTAATTTTTTCATTATCTTTTTCTAATTCATTTATATTTTTATTTAAGCTATTTACATAAATTAAATTGCCAGCCAAAATAATTACAAGACCTAGGGGCAATATATAATTAAATAATTTTTCACTCTTAAAACTATTTTTTCTGTGCCTTTTAATATTAAAATTATAATTTACTTCACTATTTCCATCAGAAAGTTCCATGTTTGTAAATTCTTTTATCTTACTTATAGGCATAGAATCAACAAGGTCTCCTACTATATAAGCTTTATCATCAGAAGATTTAAATAGATATAAATAATTTAAAAAATAATTTTCATACTTAAACAAAAAATCTTCGTCAATTCTATTTTCTTCAGGATCGTATTTCCTATTTAAAATATTTTCAACATTTTTTGTCTCTAATTTATTTTTGTAAATTAAATCTTCCAAATTTTCATTATAAACTTTTTTGACCGAAAAGACCAAATTATCTTTGACTTCTATTTTTCTAACATAATGAGTGCCAACGTCAAAATATGTACCATTTTTGCTGTAGATTTGCATCTCTGGTAAAATTAAAAAGTTTTTTATATCGAGTTTTGTCAAAATATCTTTAAAAGAATTTATTATATTTTTGCCAATTAAATCAACAGACAGTAGTAGTT
>NZ_JBMNPQ010000091.1:0-5059 GCF_050943655.1 Peptoniphilus sp.
AAGTTTATAATTTATTATATTCTAAGACATAAAAAAAGTGTTGATTTCTCAACACTAATTTAATATATTTTAATCGCGAGACAAAATAATAAAGGCCTCGCCTTTTTTTATTTCTATCTCTCCAACATCTTCTAATATTTCGTTGCTAACACCAAGACCTGGATTCTCATAATTAATTAATAGCTCACTTACTTCGTATTCCAAACCACTTGTAGAGTAGATAGTTTCATCACACAAATTTATAACAGAAATATATTTTTTATCTCCCTTGCTGAAAAAGTACCTTCCCTCTTCAACATAGTACACTTCATTATTATTATCTTCGATTTTAGCTTTTATATTTCTCCTGTAAAGCTTTTTTAGAATACTTACATTTGCAAGCTCATGATCAAGTCTTGTGCCGAGTGCCCCAATAATTACTATATCATCAAAACCACTTCCCAAAAGATATTCTACGCACAAGTGTGTATCAGTGAGATCCTTTTTTGTAGGAAATTTTGAAATCTTTATTCCACTTCTTTTTATATAATCAAGTGATTCATCGTCAATAGAATCCAAATCGCCAAGTAATAGATCAGCTTTTAGACCATATTTTCTCAAGATTTTTGCACCGCCATCAGCGATAATTATAAATCTATCTGAATATTTTTCGATTAAGCCTTTCGATACTTCACGCCCACCTGAAATCAAAAGAGCTTTTTTCATAATAGTTCCTTAAATTTTCTAATATTTTCTCTTGTATTTTTACTATCAAATATTGCAGAGCCGGCAACTAAAATATCTGCTCCTGCATCTAAAACTTTTTTTGCATTGTCAAGCTTTACTCCACCGTCCACTTCAATTAAAGTGTCAAGGTTTCTCTTCTCGATTAATTCTCTAATTTCAGAGATTTTTCTATAGGAGCTCTCGATAAAAGATTGTCCTCCAAAACCTGGATTGACGCTCATTACAAGAATTAAATCTAAATCTTCAATTGTATAATCAAGAATGTCTATGGATTCGTGCGGATTTAAAGAAAGTCCCGCTTTTAGACCGTAAGATTTAATGAGATTAATTATTCTATTTAGATGAGTTGTCGCATCGCTATGAATTGTAATTATATCAGATCCAGAATTTGCAAATGCCTCAATATAATTTTCGGGATTATTTATCATGAGATGGGTGTCAAAAGTTATATCTGTAAGTGGCCTTAAATGTTTTACAACACCAGGTCCAAAAGAAATATTTGGCACATAACTTCCGTCCATTATATCCAAGTGAATATAGTCAACTTTTTCTTCATCCATAATTTTAAAATCTTTTTCTAAGTTAGCGAAATTTGCTGACAAAATTGATGGTGAAATCATTAATATTCTCCTTTGTTTTTCAATTCTTCAAAAATTAGAAGATAATTTTCATATCTATTTTTTGATATATCTCCATTTTCTACAGCTTCTTTTACACCACATTTTGGTTCATTTATGTGATTGCAATCTTTAAACTTGCACTTCTCTCTATAATTATTAAACTCTCTGAAATAATTTTTTAAATCTTCACTTTCAATATTTAAATCAATTGATGAAAATCCTGGAGTGTCAAAAATATAAATATCATGAGAATAGAGAAGCTCAACATGCCTTGTGGTGTGCCTTCCCCTTCTAGTCTTATTGGAAACATCTCCAATCTGCACATCTTTATCTAAAATTGCAGAAGTTATAGAAGATTTTCCAGCAGCACTCACTCCACTTAATGCAACTGTCTTATGTTTACAAAAATCTTTTAATTCTTTTAACGTTTCTTTATTTGTTGCAGAAATCATAAAAGTCTTAAATCCAGCGTTTGAATAAATGTCATAGAGATTTTTTGCCTCTAATTCATCTAGATCCATTTTATTAATTACAACAGCAATATCTATGCCCTCATACTCCGCTTGAATAATAGTTTTATCTACAAGCATTAAATTATATTTTGGATCTTTAACTGGAACAATTATAACTGCCACATCAACATTAGAAACACGTGGTCTTGTGAGCATATTTTTTCTGGGATATACTTTTTCAATATATCCCAGATTATTATCTTCATATTTAAATTCTACAACATCTCCAACGATTGGAGATATATTCTGGTGTCTAAAATTTCCTCTTGCGCGAGTCTCATAAATAACGTCGTCACATTTAATATAATAATATCCACCAGTTAATTTAATTATTTTTCCCTTCATTATTTTACTACTTCAGTCTTAACGAGACTATCGTCCACGTAGATTTCATATTCTCCAGGTCCAATTAGTTCAACATTTGAAGTGTCACCTGGATCAATATTGTAATCCCATACTTTACTTCCGTCTCTATTTCCATTGTAATCTTTTACTCTTTTAGCAACAACTTTGTGAGATTTGCCATCATCAGGAACTTTTACTTTAACATAGTTAACTTGGTTAAAGTCAGTGCCACCATCATTTCCATTGTCTTCATCAGTTGCGCCGTCTTCAGCACCTTCAGATACATAGATGATTACATTATCACCTCGTTTAACACTTTCGCCTGGCTTTGGATCCATATCATATACTTGGCCTTCATCAACTCTATTAGTTGTGCCAGTTTTAATTACAACATTTACGCCAAGATCTTTAAGCTGTGCTATTACATCTTTTTGATCAATTCCTGTGTAATTGCTTAGTTTTATAGGTGTGTCGTCAACGCCTTTTGAAACTACAACTTTTATAGCTGAACCTCTATTTACAGAATATCCACTTTCAGGATTAGAAGAAATAATTTTTCCTGCTTCTACTTCTTCATTAAATTCTTCTTCAACTGTTCCAAGTTCTAGTGAATTACTTTCAAGAGCTTTTTTAGCTTCTTCAAGTGTAAGTCCTCTTAGTGGTGGAACTGGTGAAGTGTCTGGAAGTTCATTAATTTCAAGTGTTACTGTACTTCCCTTTTCAACTTCTTCTCCCTTTTCTGGATCTTGACCAAGAACAATACCATCAGGTTTTTCCTCATCTTCAACAGTCTTAACAGACATTAGTAAACCTTGGGCTGTTAGAAGTTCCTCTGCTTCTTGTCTAGTTCGACCGACATAATTTTCAATTACAACTTTTTCAACTTCGTTTGACTTATTCATTCCCTTTATGGCTTTTGGAACGATATAAATTAATAGCGCAATTATTACAATTGCCGAGAAAATTCCCAAAATTGCAGGTGCAACAGATTTTTTCTTTTTAACTTTTTTAGGCTGACTAGGCTTTCTCTCTTGTTGAGAAACATTCTTTTTCTTCGGCCTATTATGTTTATTGATATTTGGTGGAGTTACCACTGCAGTTCTATCATCAGTGTAACTTGAATTATTCACAATAGGTCTATTATTTAATGTATAACCTTTTATATCTTTTATAAGTTCAGAAACATCAGAGTATCTCTTGTTTGGATCCTTATCAGTCATCTTTAAAACTAATGCATCGACATCTGGACTTATATTTCTTATAGTATCAGACGGACGAGGCATTTGTGATTGCACTTGCATAAGAGCAACTGATACAGGATTATCTGCATCAAATGGAAGCTTACCTGTAAGCATCTCATAAAGAACAATTCCAAGTGAATATATATCTGATCTATTGTCTACCTTAGCTCCACGCGCTTGCTCTGGAGAAAAGTAGTGAACAGAGCCCATAACGGCATTAGTAGCAGTCACAGTTGTGTTATCAGCTACTCTTGCTATTCCAAAATCTGTAACTTTAATTCTGTCATCTCTTGTGACCATTATGTTTTGAGATTTTATGTCCCTGTGAACTATATGTTTTGAATGAGCGACCTTTAAGGCTTCAGCTATTTGAATGCAATAATTTAAAGCACGCCTTTCAGGTATTCTACCCTCATCATTTATTAGTTCTTTTAGAGTTTTACCGTCAATATACTCCATTACAATGTAGTGAACTTCTTCACCATCAATCTTCTCACTTCCAACATCATAAATACTTACAATATTAGGATGTGAAATACTTGCAGCAGCAAGAGATTCTCTTTTAAATTTTCTGATAAAATTATTGTCTTCATTATACTCCATCTTTAATACTTTGATGGCAACAATTCTATCGAGCCTTCTGTCATGGGCTTTAAAAACATTTCCCATGCCGCCTGTGCCAATTTTTTCTAATATTTCATATCTATTTGCTAATACTTTATTTATCATGCTACACCTACTCGTTATATATTAAAATAAATGTAATATTATCTATTCCACCATTATTTAATGCTAGTTCTATCAATTTATCTCGAGCTATTTCCGGTGAATTATTTTTGACTATGTCATAAATCTCTTTATCTGAGACCATATTAGTAAGTCCATCTGAACACAAAAGCAGGATGTCTTTATCTTTAAGCTTTAAGTTATTAATAATAACCTCAACATCACCACTCGTTCCAAGCGCCTTTGTAAGTACGTTTTTCTTTGGATGAACTTTCGCCTCTTCTTCAGTTATTTCTCCGATTTCCATCAGATAATTTACAAAAGAATCATCATTTGTCAGTTGGCTTATTTCATCATTTATTAAATAAATTCTTGAATCGCCAACGCTTGAATATACAAAAGTATTATCAAGTATATATCCCATAACTACTGTGGTGCCCATGCCTCTATACTCGTCATCATTGCTTGATTTTGTAAAAATTTCTAAGTTTGCATTCTTTATTGATTCATTTGTCATATCCATTATATCTTGTATATTTGGTTTTTTAGTTAATTTTTTAAAATTTTCTGCAATGATTTCTGTAGCCATGGCAGATGCCGTCTCTCCAGCTAAGTGACCACCCATTCCATCTGCTAGAACAAATAAATTATTTGAAGGATCTACATAATAATTATCTTCATTATTTTTTCTGTAGTTTCCAACATTTGTTGCAGATACTACTTTCATAATTTTCACCTCATGACTTTGCGCCTAAGCTGTCCGCAAGAAGCGCTAATATCAGAACCCAACTCTCTTCTAATTGTTACATTTAGATTTTCTTTTTCCAATTTATTTTTAAAATCTTCTATTTTTGAAAGGTCAGGTCTCTTTTCATTAAATTCCTCTATA
>NZ_JBMNPQ010000092.1:0-4825 GCF_050943655.1 Peptoniphilus sp.
TTTTGTGCAAATAATATATGCATTAATTGAACTGCGAAAAAAGAGTAAGTAGAAAATTAAATTAAAAATGTATAAATAATTTTTAACTACATAAATTCAAATATTTTAATTAAACCAGAGTTAGCTCGTGCTTTCTCTGGTTTTTTAGTATTAATTGAAATAGATAATTAAAAATCCAAATTAAAAAGCTGATCTTACAAGTTTTACTCATAAAATCAGCTAGAAGTTATTTTACTAAGAATGAATCGCCAACAAGGGCAGTTCTCATTGTGGATTGAAAATCTGATCTGTCGCTGTCAAAATAAATATCATAACCGTTATTACTTTTATTTCTAATTGCCAATATGTTTTCGTATTTTAGTCCAAATCCAATGGCAACAAGAGTAGGATCACCTGTATCAAGTTCTAATTTTTTAAGCCTTGTCTCAAGTTTTGAAAGTTCTTCAAATTTATTTTTGCCTGCTTGCGGAAGTTCTGCAACATTTGAAATTGAAAGACCAAAAAACATAATACTTAGGACAATGTTTATAACTCCAATATAAGCACTGTTATAAATAGAAATCATTCCAAGGCCAAGTAGTATAAAAAATCCTAAAAAGTTAGTTAAAACTTTGTCTGATGATGAATGTTCTTTTTTGAGTCCGAGCTTTACAAATTGTTTTTCCAAAAGGTCAATCAGTTCATAAAATTTATTGTTGTAATCGTCGGGGGCGTCCCTTCTAATTTTATTAAGCTCGCGAGATGAAATTTTATCATTATCGCTAAAGGAAAAAATTATATCTATTAGTTTCGCCAAAACATTATCAATATTTTCTAAATTTCCCTTCGTGAAAATATAATTTATGGCATCTTCGCCTTTGCGATTTTTATAAAAAGTTTTCTCGATATTTATAGCATTACATTCATTTAAATAAAGAAGCATTGCAATGATTGTGTTGTGAATGTAGTTTGCACCTTTATAAAAATAACTCTTCTCATAAAAGTTTAATCTAATAGATTTGGAACTTATGCTCTTATCCTTATTTTTCTTGCTCTTTAAAATAAAATAAATTCCAATAACTGCTGCCAAAATATTTATAATTAAAAAATTCGTACTGCTTAGATTTAAATTCATAATATCACCAATTACATTATACATAAAAAAATTAATTTTTGTTCCATTTTAACATACTCATATAATTTTAATTGTAAAAGAAAAATAGATAAAAAATTTTAAAATGCAAAATGAATTTACAGAAATTATATATTTTTATGATATTCTAAAATCAGTTAGCGAGGTGTTTGTGTGAAAAAGAAATCTAAAATAATTTTATCCATACTATTAATTTTAATACTTATTGCAGCTGTTATCTTCACTATATTTGTGGGGAAGAATGTCTTCGATGGAATTACAAATCCTGTAAGTAGAGAAGATTCCATAAAACATATAGAACTTTATAGAGACGAATATGAAAACTTTAAAAAGCATCACACAGTAAAAGAAATTAAAATTTCATCAAGTGAATTTGGACACAACATTCCTGCAATTTATGCAAGTGATGATGGCAACGAAAATATTGCAGTTTTAATTCATGGCATGGGTGGAACTAAAGAGAGTCTTTCACACATTGCAGATATTTTTCTAAGCCTTGGATATAACACTCTTATTTATGACGAGAGAAATGCTGGTGAGAATTTGGCAAATTATTCTACCTTTGGAATTTTAGAGTCCTATGATGCACTTGATGCTATAAATTACGCCAAAAGCCACATTAAGAAAGGCGGAAAGATTCTGCTATTTGGAGAGTCCTTCGGCGCGTCAACTGCCCTTATTGCTTCTTCAAGAGATGACAGCAATATTAACTACTTAGTTTTGGACTCACCAGTTGCTGATTTTTATGAAATGGTTGATCAGATTTTTGATAAAATAAGTAAAGAAGAAAATGTTCCAAAATCTTACATGAAGTTTGCAGGAGACATCTACACAAAATCAAAGCTTGGATTTGGGTTTGATGATATTAATTCTGCAAATTGGATAAAGGACAAAAAGCTTAAGTCGCCAGTACTAATAATTAATTCTATGAAAGATGAAGTTACACCTCCTCACATGGGAAAGGAAATCTATGACAATATTTCTGGAGATAAAAAAGAGCTTCACACCGAAAAAGATTATAAACACATAGAATTTGCAATCAAAAATCCCACAGGCTACAAAAAAGTTATAAGCGATTTTCTTTTAAAATATAAATAAATTTTAATTCTCCTGATTTATGTCGGGAGAATTTTCATGTTACAAAACCTACATCATGTGATGTTGATTTTTTAATTTTATGGGTATAATAGAGTGGAAAGGTGGTATGACCATGTATGATATTATAATAATTGGAGGCGGACCTGCTGGTCTTACTGCAGGACTTTATGCTGCAAGAGCAAAGAAAAAGACATTAATAATCGAAAAAGGTATAGAAGGCGGACAGGTTGCCGAAACTACGGGAATAGAGAACTATCCTGGTATAGATAAAATAGATGGTGCCGAATTAGGTATGAAAATGGCTGAACAAGCAAAAAATTTCGGCGCAAAAATTGTAATGGACGAAGTAGAATCTGTTGATTTAACAGGTGATGTTAAAAAGATTAAGGGCACAGTTGATGAATATGAAGCTAAATCCGTAATCATTGCAACAGGTGCAAATCCACGTGAAATAGGTGCTCCAGGTGAAAGAGAGTACAAAGGACGTGGAGTAAGTTACTGCTCAATATGTGATGCAGCCTTTTATGAAGGCGAAGATGTATATGTAATTGGTGGAGGAGACTCTGCCGTTCAAGAGGCAATTTTTATAACAAATTTTGCTAAAAAAGTTTATATCGTTCACAGAAGAGACGAGCTTCGTGCATCAAAAGACTTACAAGAAAAAGCATTTAACAATGATAAAATTGATTTCATTTGGAACAGCGAAGTTGTTGAAATAAAAGGCGATAAAGTTGTAAATGAAATGATTTTAAAGAATAACAAAACTGGCAAGACTCAGTCAATAACATCAGATGATCCATTTGGAATTTTTGTATTCATTGGATATGTTCCTAATACAGAACTTTTCAAAGATCAAGTAAATATTTCTGATAACGGATATATTATTACAGATGATGAAATGAAGACTAATTTACCAGGCGTATTTGCTGCAGGAGACATTAGAAATAAAACAGTAAGACAAATCGTAAACGCAGCAGGTGACGGTGCAATAGCATCAATTAACGCCCAAAAATATATTGACGAAGCTGAAGGAAATCTTTACGAAGGCTTTAAAGAAGAATAAAATTTAAAAATTTAAAAAAAAAAACATTGTTTGGGAAAAATCCTAAACAATGTTTTTTTATTTGCGTAATAAAATAATTTATTTAAATCCATATTTTAGCCAATCTGCTTTAACAGCATATATAACCATTAAAATTGTTCCGATTGCCCATGATATTGGATAGAGCATATATACACTTTCAATTGTGTAATAATGCGGAATTATATACTTAATAAATTGCACGGCAATAATTCTAAATGCACATAGCGATACTAGAAGAATTATCATTGGAGGTACAGTTCGTCCCGTTCCCCTCATTGTGCCGGCAAGTGAATGCATTATTGCAAGTAAAAAGTAGAATGGGCAGAAGAATCTCGATGCCAAGACTCCAGCTTCTATTACTTCGACTTCATTTGTAAAAAGCGATAGGACATTTGATGAGAATTTGTAAAGTAGTAAGCTTGTAATCATGGTGTAGATGATGCTCATTACAAGTGTCGTCCACATGCCCTTCTTTACTCTTTCAATCTTGTGCGCTCCGTAATTTTGTCCAACAAAAGTTGTTATCGCCATGCTAAGGCTCAGTACGGGAAGTATGTTAAAGCCGTCAATCTTTGCAAAGGAACTAAATCCAGCCATGGGAAATGCCCCAAACACATTGACGCTTGACTGCATAATTACATTGGAAATTGAAATTACAGTATTTTGAATTGCTGTAGGTATTCCAATTTTTATAACTCTAATTGCCATCTCTTTGTGGAGTTTTATTTTTGAAATTCTCACTTTGTAAATATCTTTTACGCGAGCTAAAAATAAAAATGCAAGTAGTGCAGAGATTGCTTGGCTGAGATTACTTGCCATTGCAGCACCATATACTCCAAGATTAAATCTCTTTATGAAGAGTAAATCTAAAAATATATTTAAAACAGATGCAATCCCAAGATATAGTAGGGATCTCTTTGAGTTGCCGACTGCATTTAAAATTCCTGCCTCCATGTTGTAAATAATATTAAAGACCAGTCCAAAAGAAAAAGTCCTGAGGTATTTTACTGAATCGCCCATAACTTCTGCTGGAGTGTTCATGCTTTTAAGAAGCGTTGGTGCAAATACATATCCTGCAATTGAAATTAAAATTCCAAGGATAATTGCAATTGCAAGGGAAGTGTGAACGGACACTCTTACATCTTTAAGCTTATCTGCTCCAAGAGATTGGGACACAATAATTCCAGAACCAACGGCAATACCTTGGCTAAAGGAAATTAAAAGGTTTATTAAAGCTGTACTTGATCCAACTGCCGCAAGAGCCTGTGAGCCGACATAGTTTCCAACTATCATTGCGTCGACGGTATTGTAGGTCTGTTGCAATAAATTTCCAAAGATTAAAGGTATCGAAAATAATAAAATTGTCTTCCAAATACTTCCAGAAGTCATAAGTAACTTTTGGTTTCTCTGTGTTTGTTCTTGTTCCATTAAAATCATTCCAATTAATAGTCTTAAATTATATTATCATATATAGAGAGAAATTAAAGGCGATTTCAAATATTATTTCGTTT
>NZ_JBMNPQ010000093.1:0-4567 GCF_050943655.1 Peptoniphilus sp.
AGTTTTTATAGTTGCTTCTTCATCAATTAGCGCAAGAACTTTGTCACCATTTTTTGCAGTGCTAGTCTTTTCAACTATTACATAATCTCCATCTAAAATTCCGGCATTAATCATACTTTCACCAGAAACTTTTAATATAAATAATTCTCTATCGTTAACAAATTCAAGTGGGAGAGGCATTGTGTCATCAATATTTTCAACAGCTAAAATAGGCATACCAGCAGTTACTTTACCAACTATTGGAATATCAGTTGTCTTTTTCTTTGTTATAAGTACATCATCGCTTTGATTTATAATTTCTATTGCGCGAGTTTTTGATGCATCTTTTCGAATATAATTTTTATCTTCTAACTTTTCCAAAGCATAATAAACTGTAGATGTAGATTTTATATTACATCCAGCACAGATTTCTCTTACAGTAGGTGGGTAGCCCTTTCTTTCTAAAAACTTTTTTATATATAAGAGTATACCTAATTGTCTTTCATTTAAATCTTCGTACATAATAACCTCCAGATATCGTAACTTATTCTTCTCTAAATTTATAATACCATACAAAAACATCTATTTCAAACAAAAGTTTAATTTTTCTATAAAATGTATTGACAAACTAAAAATTTAAGACTAACATATGTTTAGAACTTAATTTCGAAACAAATATTTGTTGGGAACATTTAAATGATTTATGAGGTGGCTTATGAAGAAGAGATATTATTTAAAGAAATCTAAAATTTTGATGTTTTTATTATTTATATTTATTTTTAATACTGGTTTAGTAATTCAAAAGGAAGATTTTGCAAAAGAGAATAATAATTTTGTAATTTATACTGTCAAACAGGGCGACAATTTATGGAATATTGTGGATAAATATAATGATGGCAACAAGATGAAATTAATACTTGAAGTTGAAAGGATTAATAAAACTACATCGGAGAATTTAAAACCTGGGGATAAGCTTGTAGTCCCAGTTGTAAGCCGTTAAAACAAATAATTTATATACCTTCCAAATTGTAATATGTTTGACTTATATGCCTAAAAGATATACAATTAATTCTAGGTAAGTAAAAATTGCCTTTGCTTTTAAATTAAAAATTTGAAACTTGAAAATTAAATATGGGAGGTGTATAAATTGGGTTTACAAATATTGATATCTGCAATTATATGTATAATTGGTGTAGCCATTGGTTATGCTGTTAGAAAATATATTTCTGAGGGTAAGCTAAACAATGCTGAAGAGCTATCTAAAAAAATTATTTATGATGCTGAACATCAAGCATTAACTCAAAAGAAAGAATTGCTTGTTGAAGCTAAAGAAGAGATTCAAAAATTAAGAAGCGAGCAAGAATCTGAGATTAAGGCAAGAAGAGTTGAGTTAAAAGATATGGAAAATCGTATTCTTTCAAAAGAAAAGCTTGTCGATCAAAAATCAATTCAAGTAGAAAAAAAAGACGAGAAACTCTCTAAAAAACTTGAAGGATTAAGAGATAGGGAAGACTATGCAGAAGAGCTTATTGCTAAACGTGAAGAAGAACTTCAAAAAGTTGCAGGTCTTACTAGAGATGAAGGTAAAGATATTCTTTTAAACGAACTCAAAAAAGATATAACTAATGAATCCGCTTTAATTATTAAAGAAAACGAAAACAGAATTAAAGAGGAATCTGGTAAATATGCTAGAAACATAATTGCTCAAGCTATTCAAAGATGTGCTGCCGATCAAGTTGCTGAATCTACAGTAGCCGTTGTTAATCTACCAAACGATGAAATGAAAGGTAGAATTATCGGTAGAGAGGGACGTAATATTCGAACTATCGAGTCTTTGACAGGTGTTGATTTGATTATTGATGATACTCCAGAAGCAGTCGTGCTATCTTGTTTTGATCCTATTAGGAGAGAAATAGCAAGAGTTGCATTGGAAAAACTTGTAAATGATGGAAGAATCCATCCAACAAAAATCGAAGAGACTGTTGAAAAAGCTAAAGAAGAAGTAGAAACAATTATCAAGGAATCTGGAGAACAAGCGGCATATGATGCTGGTGTACATGGTTTGCATCCTGAAATTATTAAATATTTAGGAAGATTAAAATACAGAACAAGTTACGGTCAAAACAACTTAAAACACTCTGTTGAAGTTTCTGAAATCGCTGGTATTTTGGCTAGTGAGATTGGTGCAGACGTAAAACTTGCTAAACGTGGCGGTCTTCTTCATGATATAGGAAAATCTATAGACAGAAATTTCGAAGCACCACATGTTGATCTTGGAGTCGAAATTGCAAGAAAATACAATGAATCTGAATATGTTATTAATGCAATTGAATCCCATCATGGAGATGTCGAACCAAATTGTGTTGAATCAGTTTTAGTTCAGGCTGCTGATGCTATCTCCGCAGCTAGACCAGGTGCAAGAAGAGAAACTGTCGAAGCTTATATTCAAAGATTAGAAAAACTTGAAGAAATTGCAAATGATTTTGACGGAATTGAAAAATCATATGCAGTACAAGCTGGTCGAGAAGTAAGGATTATTGTTAAACCTGAAAAGATATCTGAAGCTGAAATGACAATTATGGCAAGAGATATTACCAAAAGAATTGAATCTGAACTAGATTTCCCTGGTCAAATTAAAGTTAATGTGATAAGAGAAACTAGAGCAGTTGAATACGCTAAATAAACCTGGCTTTTAAAGTCAGGTTTTTCTTTTTATAGGAGGTGAGATTTTGATACAATCAAATTTAATAGACGACTTTTTAGATTACATGAAAACTACAAAAGGGTCCTCGGAAAATACAATTAAGGAATATTATTACGATTTGAGAATGTTTGTTAGATTTATAAAAGTTAGAAAAGGTTTAGTCAGTGAAGATATTTCTTTTGATGATATTCCAGTTGAAGATATTGATGCCAAGACTCTTGGGGAAGTTACTAAACAGGATATATATGCTTATAACTCCTACTTAGAGAGGACACGAAAGATATCTAATAGGTCTAAATTTAGGAAACTCTCATCTGTAAAGTCGTTTTATAGTTATCTATTCAATAAAATTGATGTAATAAAATATAATCCAGTCCAGGATATTGATATGCCAAAAATTGAAAAGACACTTCCTGTGTATTTGAGCTTAGAGCAATGCATTGATCTTTTAAATACAATCGAAAATTCAAAACAAAAAGAAGTATATAAAACTCGAGACTATGCTATAGTCACACTGTTTTTAAACTGTGGCATGAGGCTATCAGAATTATCAAATATTGATGTAAGTCATATTACTGATAAAAGTCAATTGACAGTTTTGGGAAAAGGTAATAAGGAGAGGACAATCTACTTAAATAAGGCCTGTATTGATGCCATAAATAGATATTTAAAATTCAGGCCAGAGGTGAAAGAGGACGCTTTGTTCTTGTCAATGAGACAAAATAGAATGAGCAATAGATCTATTCAGCACATGATTGAAAAACACATGAAGAATAGTGGATTAGATACTTCAAAGTACTCTGTTCACAAACTGAGACATACTGCTGCGACACTTATGTATGAGTATGGAAATGCAGACATTAGGTCACTTCAAGAAATTCTAGGCCACGAGTCTGTAAATACAACAGAAATATACACACATGTCAATGATGACCAGTTAAAAAACATGGTAAAATCAAATCCTCTATCTAATATAACTATGACCCAAGATAAAGATAGTGATATAGAAGACGATACGAAAGATAATAAAAAATAATTTTATAATGACTTGAAAATGACATAATTTTATAACCAAAGATAAATGAAAAATTCTATAGGATTTGATACAATAATTTTATTAAGGAGTGATTATATGAAAAAATCGTTTAAAAGTTTTGCAATACTAACTGTATTTTTGGCAGCATTAAATATGAACATTTTTGCAGCTGGAAAACTACCAAAGGAAGCTAGTGACACTAAAGTTAATATCTCTATTAATGATGTAATGCAAAATATACCAGAAGATATGGGAAGAGCATATATAGATAAGAATACTGACAGAGTAATGGTACCAGCTCGCTATATTTCAGAAAATTTAGGATCTACAATTCGTTTCTCTGTTAGTAAAGACAATAAGCAAGGTATATTTATTGGCGGTATTTATAACGTAATTCAATTAGAAATAGGTTCTAATGTAGCGACAATTAGTTCTACAGATGGAAAAGAGTCTAATACTAAAGAATTAGATGCACCAGCAATTTTATATGATGGACGCACGTATGTTCCTATTAGATTTATATCTGAAGCAATGGGAATGGAAGTTGATTGGGATAACAATACTGTATACATTAAAGGCATTACAGAGGGCGGTAAGAAGCAGAGAGAAGATTTAAAGAAAAACTCTTTGGTAAAAGACAGTAGTGTAGTAGAACAAGATAAAAAAGATAACTCTCTATCATCACAAGAAACAAAAAAAGATTCAGATGATATCAAAATTAAAGGCTCTATACTAAATTAATAACTATTCGTGTATAAAGATTATAAGGTTTATGCAAAATTACTAGATTTATAATTAACAATGAAAATTTTACAGCAGGGAGATTACTTTAATATGAAGTTTAAGAC
>NZ_JBMNPQ010000094.1:0-4469 GCF_050943655.1 Peptoniphilus sp.
ACTATAGCAAAGTCTTTTATTCCTAAATCAATTCCTATGCCTTTATTGGTTGGTCTAGAACAATCGTTATAACTAGGCATTTCTATAAGAATAGAAACATAATATCTCCCTGCCTTATAACTTACAGTACCACTTTTAACATCTACCTTAGCAGGAATATAACCTTTTTCTTTTAATCTAATAAATCCTAAAGTTGGTATTTTTATTCTATGTCTTTCAACTGTCCAATCAGTTTTATTATTTTTTGGGAAATAAGCTTTAATATCTTGATTTTTCTTCTTCTTAAATCTAGGAAATTTAGATTGACCTTTAAAAAATCTTTTAAATGCCATTTCTGCGTTGCATATTGCTTTTTTTCTAGCTTTAGAACCACAAGTATCATTAATCCACTTAAATTTTTCTTGAGTTTTAACTTCATGGTTTATATATTTATCAAAATCATTAGCACTCATAAACGCTTCTTTTTTATCAATTTTACCTTCTTTATACAAATCATATAACTCTTTGTTTTTAGCAAGATATTGATTATAAAGCCACCTACAAACACCAATCATTTGATGTATTTTAATTTTTTGTTCTTCTGTGGGATTAATCTCTGTCTTGTAAGCCTTTAGCAATTTCTTCGTCCTCCTCTATTTTCTTTTTATACTTTCTTAAACCATAAATTTTACATGAGAAAACATGAATGATATTAATTAAATCTTGTACCATTTCTTCTTGTGGTGATAGAACCTCATTATTTACTACAATTATTTCAACACCATTTGATTTTAAAAATCGTTCAAACCATTCGTAACCAAATCTAATAAATCTATCTCTATGAGCAACAATCACAGTTTTAACCAAACCTAACATACAATCTTCTAAGAGTTTATTCCATTTCTTACGATTGTAATTTAAGCCACTTCCCACATCTTCAAATATTTCATCCACGATAATTCCCTTAGCATTGGCATAATCTTGCAGGAATTTAACTTGATTTTTTAAGTCATCTTTTTGATTGTTGGTTGAAACCCTAGTATATATAATTGTTTTTCTACTATCTTTATCTGCGACTAATTTTCCCATGTATTCAACGTATTGATTATGAGTATAATATCTTCTATCGGAAGGACTTCTAAAAGCTTTTAATTTACCATCATTGTCCCATCTTTGTAGTGTTTTTACAGATACACCTATCATTTCAGCAAATTCATTTGGTTTATATGTATTCATAATTTTTCTCCTTATAAAATATTTATGTATACATATTACCACGTATGTATATGTTTGTCAACATTTTTATTTACTGTTCTTATTCTCCCTTTCTGATTGTATTTTTATTTTTATTAATTAGAAGAATACCAATTGTTCGTCAGAATAATCATCATCCTTTAGCAAATCTCTTTCCAATAGATTGGCAAAATAATTACCATAAGAAATACTTGACCATCTATCCTTTCTTCCAGTTCTAGGTTCTTTAAGTTTAACTAAGCCCGTATCTTGATTAATATCCGCTTCAAGATTAATCATTTCGGATATTAATGCAGTAGTCTGTATATATGGAATAATAAATTTTGCTTGAACTTCGGGTGGTAATTTATCATATCCTTTAAGTCCACTTAATATTTCTCTACACTCATTTTCATTAATCAATAATCGAATTCTACCTTTTCTTAGGTTATCTCTAAAGCTAACAGCACAATCACTATTGATTTGCTGATAAGCTTTCATACTATATATCTTTTTCGGGGCATCTACAATGACACAACGCTTAGCCATTTCTTCATCATTTATGCAACTAAAAGCTCCATACTCAATTTTTCTTTCTTTGTCAAATAAGTTCTGACATAGATTATCATAAATTGATAAACCGTTACCGTTGGTATCTAAAACAATATAATCACAATCAAAGTCGTCATATAATTGTCTTATCCTTATAGCTTGTGTTGTTGAATGTCCTCCCATCATAGATTCCATATATACTACATTTCTTATGTAAAATCTATTCGTTGCATCAGGTATAAGACTTAAGATTGTATATATACTAGAGTCGTTTTGTTGTCCTGCCATCATAGCTATATCACTAGAAATCATTCTTATTTCATTTTGCTTTTTAACTGGATACTTAAATGAAGAATCCTTTAATAAGTCATACATTGGTTTTGGATAAATAGGCATAAGCAACTTTCTATTTGGCTCTAGGTCATCAAATTTAAAATAGGATTTTTCATTTTCACCAATCCAAATTCCTTCCATTTCCATTTCCCAAAGTATGGGGTCAAAGTCGTCTTCTTGCATTTCATCAAGGACTTCTTCCTTCATTCTTAATCCTTCTTTAATAGTTAATTGGTACGGTAAATCACATAAGAAATACTTTTTACCATTCATCATAGAGTTGAAGAAAGACTTAAACTTTTCATAAGACCAGTGCCACTTCTGACCCGCAGAACTCAAATAAACTTCTTGGTTTCTTTCAGTCAAATGGGCATATTGTGGTTTACTTAAATACTTTGGCTGTCTTGGATTAGCTTTAAACTTTCTCAAAACAGTTGTTATTGTAGTTTTATCAACAAGTATAAATTCATCTATTACCAATACATTTGCTCTTTTACTTCTTGCACCACTATTACTAGCAACAACTATTATTGACGAACCATTCCAAAATTCTACTTTAGCATTATTGACATTATCGCTAAGATAACTAATACTTCGATTTAAACACTCACTTTCTTTTCGCATTTCATCAATATAATTTATTATTTGTGTTGCCTGTTTTAGGTTTCCTGAAGCCACCACTATTTTACACTTAGGATACAAACAAGCCTTGCATACACAAAATACTGCTGTTAGCCAACTCTTACCAAGTCCTCTAGCCGCAATAAACATAAAAAAGTAAAAATGAAACATACAAAATAACAATATCTTTTGAAATGTCTTTAATGTCAATCCTAAATAATCCTCAGCAAATTTAAAAGGATATTCTCTATAAAAACTTGCCCAAAGTTTCACTTTGTTCATAAATTTTTTATTCGAAATCATGTTTTCTTCTTTTTTAGAGTAATTTGGAGTTGTCATAAAAGGGTTGGGGTTCTTGTGTTTTTTTACATCAGATTCAAAATTGCCCATACTATTTATCCTCTAAAAAATCCACTTGATTTTTCTCTTCTTCAACTTCTGTATCTTCAACCGTGTATTTCTTAATCTCTTCATCAAACTCACTTTGCCAAGGATTTTTAATATTTAAAGCCCTTGCTAAATTACCAAAGAAGAAAACATTTAACATACTCTTTAATTTATTAACGTGTCCAAAATCTTTTTCCCAATCGAGAATTGGTTCTTCATCTTCTATGTGCTTTATGAAAACATCAAAACCACCTTTTGACACATTTCCTGCACTTGTCTCTTGTACTGGTTTTATATTACTATCTCCAGATAATAAACTTAATATCTTCATTGCTTTATCATATCCATTCATATCCCCAGATTCCAAGCACTTGTTGGCTTGCAATTGTGTTTTAGCCATATTTCTATAATTATTAACCTGAACTGGTAATGAATGGTCGTACATTTTAATTAATTCATTATAATATTCATAAAGAAATTCATACTCATCCTTTTTATAGCCTTTACCAAAGAATCTAATTATTTCAGGAGTTAATTCAAAATCTGATTCTACTTCAAATTCAGTTTCAGTATTCGTTGGCTCATCCCCATCTATCCATTTATCACTATCATCAAATGAATTACCGTAATTATTTGAACTACCGAGTGAGTTTATTTTTCCTATATAGGCTTGATAAATATCCCAACTTCGTTTATTTGAATCTTTCATTGCTCCTTCGTATGCACTGTACTTGAAAGGTATGTCGAGTTTTCTACACATTAAATAAACTGAACGTTTTTCGTCTTTAGTTTCTTCAAAATACTTTTTATATATCTTTTCTATACAGGATTTGCACCACGGTATCTTTCCAATGTGTGAATAAATGAAACTTTTACCAACATAAAAGTCTTTTTCGTTCCCCTCGAATCCACACATAGGACACTGAATTTTCTTTATTACTGCCATATGTGCAGTCACACCCTTTCTTTTTTATATATAATAAAAGTGTGTGTAGGCAACTAACCTACACACACCTAGTAAGTATTTATTGTTACATTTTTACAAACTCTATATTATATTTGTCCTTTAGCCCTTTTTTCTCTTTACCCAAATCATACAATACTGTCATGGGTCTTATTACATACTCATATATTTCACCATCAATATCGGTGTCCACAATTGCATAATGACACCTATAACCTCGTGCTGAGTCTGAAGCATATGCAAATCTTATTAAACTTCCATTAAACAATTCAATTCTCAAATCATTTTTGCTTGAAAATAGTCTTTGTATTTCATTGTTGAACAAACCTTTAAACTTCTCTTCATTAATGATATCTTTAAATTGTATCGTTTTTGCTCTTGCACTACAAAAGAATATTAT
>NZ_JBMNPQ010000095.1:0-4320 GCF_050943655.1 Peptoniphilus sp.
GACTTCTTATTACAACAAAAAGTCCAATTCATTAACTTAGTGTTGTGATAATATAGTATTGTATTTTGTGATATCTATACTGCTTCCGTGCTAAATCCAATAATATAGGGCAATAATCAGTAATACAGTACTTTTTTAATTCAAAACATAAAAAAATTGACTCTTGTATTTTTCAACACATAACTAACATACAATGATGTAAAATAGCAGAAAATGTCATTTCCTTCTTAAAATTTCTTATCAAGCTACATTGTGATAATGTTTTCTCAGTTTAAAAGAATGAAGACCAGAAATAATTATCTCTGGTCTTTTTAAAAAATATTCTATTATTTAACAAGTTGTCTATCTTCTACAACAAGATTACCATCAATATAAACTTGATGAGTTAAGTTTGTACCAAAGAAGTATAGAGTATAATCTAATGTTCCTGCATCAAATACAGTGATGTTAGCTCTCTTGCCCTTGTCAAAAGATCCCATTGTCTTAGCTCTATCAACAGAGTAAGCAGCGTTAATAGTTACAGCATTATATACTTCAATTGGAGTAAGTTTCATCTCTAAGCATCCAAGTTGCATGATGAATTGAAGGTTAGCTGTTGGGCATGAACCAGGGTTTGAGTCAGTACATAGAGTAATTGCCATTCCCTTTTCAAGCATCTTTCTTGCTGGCGCATAAGTGTCAAGCATTAGTGAGAAAGTTGTTCCTGGAAGAAGGTTACCTATAATATTATTTTCTGCCAACATTTCAATTTCTTCATCGTCAACTACCATCAAGTGTTCTGCAGAAACTGCTCCAACATCAGCTGCAACTTTTACTCCACCGACATTTTCAATTTCGTCACTGTGGATTCTAGTCTTAAATCCGTGTTCTTTTGCAGCTTCTAGAATTCTTTTTGATTGCTCAGCTGTAAATACTCCCTTTTCGCAGAATACGTCACAGAATTCAGCAAGATTTCTCTTTGCAACTTCGGGCATCATGTCAATAACGATGTCTACATATTCGTCTGGATTATCTTTATATTTATCTGCAATTACGTGAGCTGCCATGAATGTGATTATTAAATCACTTGGGAATTCTTCATTTAATTTTTTTAGAACTTCTAATTCTTTAAGTTCAGTTTCAAGAGTAATTCCATAACCACTCTTTGCTTCAACAGCAGTTACACCGTGAACAAGCATGTGTTCCAAAAGTTTTTCTGTCTTGTCGTATAGTTCATCAAAACTTGCAGATTCAGTTGCCTTTAAAGTAGAAAGAATTCCGCCGCCAGCTTCTAGGATTTCTAGGTAGCTCATTCCATTAAGCTTCATAGCAAATTCATTTTCTCTACTTCCACCATAAACTAAGTGAGTGTGAGCATCGATTAGTCCAGGAGAAGCAACCTTGCCAGTTAGATCAACAATTTCTGTGCTGTCGTCTTTAAGATTTTCCCAAGCATCGCCTTCGCCAACTTCAAGAATTTTTCCATCAGCTATGGCAATATAACCATTCTTTAGAACAGTAGCCTCATTCATCTCATCTCCCCTTAAAGGTCTTCCAATATCCTTAGGTGAGAATATTTCATTTAGATTAATTAATATCTTATCAGCCTTCATAATTTCCTCCTATTAAATTCTACCTATATCATAACACAAACATTATACCCAATTTATAATAAAATAATTTTTGAGAAGAAGTTTATTAAATATTTATTGTATGAAATTTCTTACAATCATAAAATATAAACATTTAATAATTTATTGATTACTCTCCATCGGTTAAAGCATACTTTAAGTAATTTTGTGACAACATATCGATATTAAAAATATTATCTATTTTATAAAAAGCTTCTGATAATGGAATATGTGCTGTCTTCCAGCCCTGGCCATCAGTAATCCAAATAAAAGTAATATCCTCACTATTAGATGTTAAAAATTGGTGAAGTGTAACAAATTCACCTGAAACAGATTTTAACTTTGAGCCGCCACCGCCATAATAATTTGTTTCAATTAAGAAAAGTTTTCGTCTATATGGATCGAATACTGCGACATCAAATCTTCTTGAAGATTTATCCACGGGAACATCAATATCCCAATGACTTTTTATTTGTATATGGGACGCTTGAGTCATATATTTAAACCCGATTTCCTCACAAGTTTTCTTTACGTATTTTTCGACTATCATTTCCATAGTAGTTCCACTTCGATTTTTTCTGCCATTGCTGTCCAATCCAACTTCAACACCATATACATAATCTACAAGAGATCTGTTGGCATCATTTTTTAAAAAGTTAAATAGTCCACTGTCTTCACAAAATTTTATGTATTCATTTATTTTAGTTATATCAACATTTTTAAAATCCAGATTATAGAATTTTACATTTTCATCTAATTCTAAAACATCAAATTTTTTATCACGACACGCAATTAAAGATGGAATTGCTCTTATTAGATTTGGTTGATCTGAAAAAAGTCCTTCGGCTAACTCTTTTATATTTTCCTTACCAATTAAAAAATTTAAAGTATTTAATTCTAATTCATATTCCCTTGTGTTGTTTACCGCTTTGTTCCAATTAACATAATATTCAGGTGTCCTATTTGTTGAGGAAAGAGTTGACATAAATAAAGAAATTTTTTCTCCCGTTTCAAGTGACAAATATTCCCTATAACTATTTTCCATCTATGGCCTCCAATCTTTTTTTAGCTATTTCTAAATACTCTTCATTATTATCCACGCCTATAAAAGCTCTATTTAATCTTCTAGCAACTACTCCCGTTGTGCCACTACCAACAAAAGGATCTAAAATCAAATCACCTTCTTCTGTTGATGACAAGATAACTTTTTCAAGTATGTACTCAGGTTTTTGAGTTGGATGTTTCCCCATCTTCTTTTCTCTTGGTGGAGTTAATGGACCTCTCCATACATCTTTCATTTGCTTACCACCATTCATTTCACGCATCAAATCATAATTATAATAATGTTTAGCACCTTTGAAGTCTTTTCTAGCCCATAAAATTGTTTCCGTTGAATGCGTAAAATATCTTTTTGAAAGGTTTGGTGGCGGGTTAGTCTTTTCCCAAGTAATATTATTCATGATCTTAAATCCTTCTTGCTCTAAAGCTAATCCAACAGAGTAAATATTGTGCAAAGTTCCACATATCCATATAGTTCCATTTGGCTTTAATGTCCTTTTTGCCAATCTAATCCAACTTCTATTGAATTTATGCTTACTTTCCAAACCATCAATTTTGTCCCAGTCACCCTTATTGACGGAGACCTTTTTTCCACCACTGTTAGAAAAACCATCATTACTTAAAAAATAAGGTGGATCTGCAAAAATCATATCAAATCTCTCTTCTGGAGCAGCTTCTAAATATTCAAATGTATCCGCAAGAACTAATTTACTTTTTCTGTCTGAAAAGTAAACATTTATATCCATTATAATCACTCTCCATAATTTCTAATTATCAACTCATTAATCTTGCCTCGCCCAGATGAATTTGAATTAATACTTCTATTTGCTCTTACAACATTTATATTAACACCATCTATTCCATCATAAAGCTCATGGATTGCACCAACATCAGAGTTTGACTGCATTACCTTGACTCCCTTATTTGTAAGGTCCTTAAATGTTTTACAAAGCCTTAACTGATCTTTTTCATCAAATCCATCATGGGTATATGCTGTAAATGAACTTGTAGCTGAAATAGGTGCATATGGTGGATCAAAATAAACAAAATCACCCTCTTTAGCATCTGAAACAGCATCTTCAAAGTCTGTATTACGTATTAAAATATCGTCATTATTTAAATAGAGATTAACATTTCGCAGTAATTCTTCGTTAACAATTCTGGGATTTTTATATCTTCCATAAGGAACATTAAACTGACCTTTTTTATTAACCCTATATAAACCATTGAAATTTACTCGCAACATATATAAAATCCTAGCTGCCTTCTCTGTGTCAGTCATGTTTTCAATTCTTCCATCCCTATCTGCGCTTCTTAAGTCTAAGTAATATTCTTTGGAATTATTTTTTGAATGAATTTCTAATAGTTTTATTAGATTTTCTACATCATCTCTAATTTGTTTATAAGCAAGTATCAATTCATTGTTCAAGTCATTAATAGTTGCTCTCTTAGGTTGCAATTCAAAAAATACAGCTCCACCACCAACAAACGGTTCATAGTATCTATTGTAATTATTTGGTAAAAGTTTTTTTATATCTTTTAGCAACTGCCTCTTACCACCAGTCCATTTAGTAAATGGTGCTAACTTTATATCGTCCATAATTATCAAAATCAATCTTCCTTAATCATTTATTTCTCTTTTATGTATAAT
>NZ_JBMNPQ010000096.1:0-4317 GCF_050943655.1 Peptoniphilus sp.
CTATTGCATCAATTATAGAAGCTCTAAAGGAACTTTCCTCTAGGCTCTTTAATCCCCTAATTGTTGTTCCACCAGGAGTTGTGACTTGATCTTTTAATACACCGGGATGTTCGCCTGTTTTTTCTGTCATAGTAGCTGCTCCTGCAACTGCTTGTGATACGCATCTATAAGCCATATCCCTTTTCATTCCGTAGTATACACATGCATCTGCAGCTGCCTCGATAAACATATAGACATATGCAGGCATACATCCACAGGATGCTTCGAATATTCTAATATTTTCTTCGTCTACAAGCTGAGTTTTGCCAAAGGAAGATAGAATATTTTCGATTTCTTTAAGTTCATCTTCTGTGATATTTTTGCCAGGACAAATTCCCGTCATTGACTCCATAACTTTTGCTGGAGTGTTTGGAAGAGCCATTAAAAATTTCTTGTTGCCAAGTTTTTCTTCTAACTTTTTAAGATCGAAGGCGCTTGTTACAGAAATTATTATCTCTTCGTCTATTATATCTTTAACTTTATCTAAAAAACTTTCGTAGTGATAAGGCTTAATTGCGACGATTATTGCATCGGCACTTTTAACCACTTCTTCATCTGTAAGTACAATATGTGCATTTTCATATTCTTTAAACTGATTTCTTTTCTCTTCGTTTCTGTCAAAAAGATATGTCTCTATATTATTTTTTAAAAGACCGTGCGCCATGGCAGAGCCCATGTTGCCAAGTCCAACAATTCCTATTTTCATATTACACCTCTTTACCATTATACCACTTTTCTGTATTTTTAAACTTTAATGAGCCTTGCGGGTGCTTTAAGTTTTTTATAAAAGCGCGCTTATGTTATAATTATTTTGGTGATGATATGGAAAAAATTTCACTTTCAAAACTTTTTTTAATACTTTTTAAAATAAATTCTATAACTTTTGGAGGAGGATTTACTATCGTTCCTGCCATTCGGGATGTATTTGTAAACGAGCTTTCTCTAATTTCTGAAAAGGACATGATGGACATAGTTGCCCTTGCTCAAGGTGGCCCTGGTGCCATGGCAGTTTCCTGCTCGCTACTTACTGGCTACAAGGTGAGGGGCAGAAAGGGAGCTATCGTTTCTGTCATTGCATCGGTTCTTCCCTGCCTTATAATTTTATCTATAATAGCTAAGTTTTATCAGGAGTTTAAGACGAATTTCTTCATCAACTCTGCCCTTGAAGGGATAAGCGGTGTAATTTCTGCAGTACTTCTTATTACAGTTTTTCAAATGGCAGTGGCGTCTTACAAGAGTAACGGCAGATTTACTGTTGGCGTTGCAATTATTGCAATAGTCCTCGCTCTATTTACGAGCATTAACACGGGACTTATTATATTTATAAGTGGCGCTTTTGGTATTTTATACTTCAACATGATTGAGAGGTCAAAAAATGCTTAAGTTATTTTTAATTTTCTTCAAAATTGGATGCCTCGCCTTTGGCGGAGGATATGCAGTAATCCCTTTAATATCAAAATATGTGGTTGAGACTTCACAAATTCTAACTCCTAGAGAGTTTATGGATCTCGTATCTATTTCTCAGATGACGCCAGGTCCCATTGCAATTAATGCTGCGACTTTCGTCGGACAAATTTCGGGAGGACTAATTGGTTCAATTGTTACGACAATAGGGCTCGTACTTCCTCAATTTATTCTTATGATGGTCCTGGGTCACTTGTTATTTACAAAGGGCAAGAAGTTTAACACCCTAGACTACGCTCTAGAGGGTGTAAAGGCAGGCATACTTCCACTAATACTTTTAACTTCAATAGATCTATTTAATACTTCGATTTTCCCAGAAGGTTTTGCACTAACAGACATGCGAATCCCAGCACTGATTGGTTTTGTCGTTGGACTTTTATACATCAAGAAAGTCGATTTATTTAAGTTAATCGCAATTGGCGCAATCGTCGGCATCGGCGCAAATTATTTTTTATAATATGATTTTTAAACCTATTCGTTTTTAATTTAAACTAAACTCTTTATAGATAGTCTGTAAAATAACAAAGCTCTAAAGAAATCTTATCCTATGGAAGAAATTGTAGGAAGTTCAACTTGAAGTAAACCGCCCGAAAAACGCACTGTTTGAGCGTAAGCGAGTTTGCGTTTTTCAGATTTACGAAAGTATGAACTATCCCAATTTCTGTAATGAGATAAGATTTATTGAGCTTTGTCTTAAGTTTCATCCTTAATACTTTATTTTTGCACTAAAAAATCTGAACCTCTATTTGAAGTTCAGATTTCTTTTTATCTTTCTTCTCGCCTGCTCCTGCGAGATGCTTTTTTGTTTTTCTTTTCGCGAGTCATTCCAATTACATTCATGATTATATTTACAACACTTGTGAAGATTATTGTCTTTATTATGAAAAGATCTGGAATGAAGAATTTTGTCAAAATAGTAAAGCATATAATTGTAAATGCATCTATTACATATTCTGTATAGACTATTCTCGAATACACATTGTTCTCAGAAACTTTCATATTGTCCTTTAAAACATTTAAAAAGAACATGAACATTATGAGCGTGTAAGTCGCTGTAGTGATGTCGATTTTTGATGTAATTATGTACATCTGCAACATAAAAAACATGCTGTAGCTCAATATTACTAGGGCAATCTTTTCTGTTTTTATTTTTACTTTTTTGGTTTCGTATAAATGTGTTGTGTCCCATTCGTTTGTTAGGGATTTTAAAATTCTAGTGGTCTTTATTTTTTCAGATATCCAGCTTGGAAGTACAGACAATATAAAAATCGATATTGCAAGAGATTTTAATACATTGTAGACTCCTGTGCTGACAAGCCTTGAGAAGTAATTAAAGAAGAAAAGCACAAGTCCAACTCCACTTGATATGAGAAGGAGCTTTAAAAACTTTTTAAATACTTCGTAGGTCTTTCCACTGATTAAAAAGTGGCCAGTCTTTGTATAGTACGCGGCAAACTGATAGGGATTGCCGAGTTTATTTAGTGCTCTTGTAATGTCTCTATCGCTGTAGTCTCTTGGAAGATTCTTCTCAATTTCTTTTAGCATATCTTCCTTTGCTTCTTCTTGTTTGTCATATGGAATGTATCTTAAAAAATAATATATATATCTATCGACAAGTTCATTGTCTATTAATTTCATATCATCACCTATTTTTCTACTCTTATATTATAGTCTATATGAAAAATCTTTTAAAGAAGTTTACATTATTTATTAATTATTTTTACAATTATAATTTTGCATAAAAAAATCAGAGCCAAGCTCTGACTTTTAAAATTATTTAATTAGTCTAATACATAAACTTTAACATTTCTTCTTCCAAATCTTAGTGCTTCTGCGTTGGAATTATAGAATAAATCAATTCTATTTCCCTTTATTGCTCCGCCAGTATCCTCTGCTGTTGCATATCCATAAGATGCAAATCCGTCCATTGATTCAATATAAAGCTTTGAACCTAGTGGAATGACTCTTGGGTCAACTGCAACTGCACCTACTCTTGCTCTTGTTCCCATTGCAGTTTTTGAACCTGCAGATGGATCATATGCTGTTGCTTGCATTGTGATAACTTTTTTAACACTTTGTCCATTTGGTGTCTTTGGAGCTTTCTTTGTTCCAACTTCAACTACTTCATTAATTGGCTCTTTAGTAACTTCAGATTTTAAAACTTCGCTACTTTCGATTTTGCCATTTACATAAGTATTTAGTACGCTTTCAATTTTTTCTCCAGCTTGACCTGCATTTATTACTTTAGTTTCGCCTTCAAACATATCTGGGTTTTCTTTTCTTTCACTTTCGAAAGGAATTTCAACTGCGTGTTCTATGTTCTCTTGTTCTACTCTGTCAATTTTAATTGTCATTGCTTCTTTTGCAACTTGGTCTAAGGAAACATCAATTCTATCCAGTTTATTAAGCTTAATGCCTAAATTTTCTAAAACTTCACCAACAGTGTATCCACTTGCTTCTGCAATTACGATTCTGTTTCCATCTTTAATTTGGTAAGATTTTGGTGAAGTGATAACTATGTCCATATCTTGAGTTATCTCAGAATCAAGAGAAGGTCTTATTGCATCCCTATTCTTAACTTCTATGTTTTGTTTTTCTAAAAAATCTCCAACTGTTTTTTCATAAGTAAAAACTGTCGTTGTGTTTCCATTTATATTTAGATTTACATCATTTCCTACTACTTGTTTAAAACCCATTGTCAAAGCGGAAATTAAAATAATTAGAATTACAAGAATTTTTGTAGTTCTAAATCTCCTCTTATTCAAAATTAATACCTCCAACTATTTGTTACAAAGTCGTAATTTTTGTTACTAT
>NZ_JBMNPQ010000097.1:0-4293 GCF_050943655.1 Peptoniphilus sp.
TTATATAAAAGATGACATTAACTTTTGCCAACACTATGCTTATATAAGCGGCAATTATTATTTTATACATGATGAAGGAAGTGTCTATAAGTACGTGGCATTTGTAAAATCTGGAAATAGAATAAAGAGAAATGTATTGGCAAAAAATTCATTAGACTCTAAAAAATTATCCTTACAAGGTTCCAATATATTATTAGAAAAATGTGATGATTTTAATTTAAATGTGAATGGCAACTTTGTGGATATAGAAATATTGTATAATGGCAAGACTTACAAAGAGTCTATTGCGCTGAGGGTAAAAGAATATGAAAAAGAATAGAGGCTTTATTTATATACATGTAATTTTACTTGTAACATTAATGTCAATATTATTTTATTTTATCTACGCCTACATAAATAGGTCTAGTTTTATCACTTATAAAAAAGAAGATGTTATAAATTCAGAATACAAGGCAGAATCCTTAATAAATATTATTTTGGCAGACGATAATTTTCGCGATGAGTTCAAAAAATTTTATTTATCAGAAAGTACAAAGACTAAAATTACTCCAACAATTATTCCAAAAGATTTGCAGTCAAGTAGCTCTTATATTGAAAAGTCACCGACAAGGAACTTACCCGATAGAGTCATATTATTTTCAGAGGTAAAGTATAAAAACATAGACTCAAAAGTTACTCTATCTGGTTCTGGAATTAATGATTTTTATAAAGATAAATCAGGGATTATTACTTCTGATAAAGTTAAACCAAATAAACTTAAAAAAATGAAAGACGCATTTATAAATTTTAGATCTGATGGAGATATAATTAGATTAAATGGAGACTTTATCTTTAAAAGAATTAACAATAAACCTTATATTTGTGAAGAGCAAGAAGTAGTAAGTGAAGAAACAGGTTTAACTACAGTTGAAGTTGTCCCAATTCACTCAATTCAGAATAAAGACATTATTTTACAAGAAAGCGGCACACTGGAAGTAAAAGACGACTTCAATTTAGCCAGTTTTTTAATAATAAATGATAAAGTTATATTTAATGATTATAAAATATTTGGTATAATAATACTAAACGAAGGGGCAAAGGTATCTAAAATCAATAGTTTAGAAGGATATTTAGTTAATTTTTCTAGTAATGATACATATACCAATGTAGAATACAATAAAAACATTCTTGATAAATTTAGGAATGAATTGCCTTATTATGTGCAATTTGAACCAATTGCCTTACAAAACAATATTAATTAGGAGGCTTTTATGATTACAGCAGGAGATTTAAGAAAAGGACTTACATTTGAGTGGAACGGTGATGTTTATGAAGTAATAGATTTCCAACACGTTAAACCAGGAAAAGGTGCTGCTTTTGTAAGAACAAAAATAAAATCAGTACTTAACGGTGGAATTAAAGATATGACTTTCAATCCATCAGAAAAATTTGAAAGAGTTGTTATAGAAAACAAAGAAATGCAATATCTATATTCAGACGGAGCTCTATACTATTTCATGGATTTAGAATCTTACGAACAAATTCCACTAGAAAAAGATATGGTAGAAGAAGCACTAAATTACATCAAAGAAAATGATATGGCAACTATCAATTTCTATAAAGGTAAACCATTTAGAGTTACTCCACCAAACTTCGTTGAATTAGAAGTTGTTGAAACTGAACCTGGAGTTAAAGGGGACACATCAAGTGGTGGATCAAAACCAGCTAAAGTTGAAACAGGATTTACTTTAAATGTACCTCTATTTATTAATATTTCAGATGTAATAAGAATTGATACAAGAACTGGTGAATATATGTCTAGAGTTTAATCTCTAAAGATTCGGAGGATATTATGGAATATTTACTAAAGAGAATATCTTATTTAAAAGGATTAGCTGATGGTTATGATCTTGATACATCAACTAATGAAGGAAAGCTAATTAGCGAATTAATCGATATACTCGAAGATGTAATCGACGAAATGATGGATTATCGTGAAGAGATCGAAGATTATGTAGACATCATTGAAGAAGATTTATCAGATCTTGAAGATTATGTTTATGAAGATGATGACTTTGATATATATGATGATATTTACGATGATGATTTCGACTTTGATGGTTTAGAAGTATTCGAAGACGACGAAGACGAAGATAAAACTGAAGAAGAATAATTATCCTAGCCCCTTAAGGGGCCTTTTTTATTTATACAATAAGAAGGCAATTTTTAAAGCATTAATTATCGCGATTTACTACTTCAAACCTACATTAAATTGATAAAAAACACACAATTTGATATAATTATTTTAATAAATCTGGAGGTGTCATTGTGGAAAATTATTTAATAGATGAAAATATATCAGAAGGACAAATCAAAATATCAGATGATGTTATTGCGACAATTGCTACAGTAGCAGCAGAAAGTGTTGAAGGTGTAGTAAAGGTTTCAACTAACTTTAAGTCCCAAATGAGTGATATTTTAAATACAAAAAATATAAATAAAGGCGTTAGAGTAAATGTCGGAGAAAGACAAACTGTTGTAGATATATATATCACAGTTGAGTATGGAGTAAAAGTTGTAGAACTTAGCGAAAAAGTTCAACAAGCTGCTAAAGAAGCCATCGAAAATATGACAGATTTCGATGTAGTAGAAATTAATGTTCATATTAACGGCATTGCAGTTAAAAGCGAAGACTAATTAGTAACATGAGTAGAAAGAAAGCAAGAATTGGTGCAATGCAACTATTGTATGCGATGGAAGCTTGCAACGATTATTCAAATAAAACATTAGAATTATTTATTGATAATCATGAGTTTCTAGGTGATGAGCTGGATTATATTAATCGTGTAATACCTGATTTAGTAGAAAATCTTGAAACAATAGATAATACAATTGAAAAAAACTTAAAAGGATGGACTGTTTCAAGGCTTGCAAAAGTCGACAGACAAATATTAAGAATAGCTGTATATGAATTCTTATATAAAGATGATATTCCGCCAGAAGTTTCAATAAATGAGGCTGTTGATATAGCTAGACAATACAGCACTGAAGATTCACCCAAATTTGTAAATGGAATTTTGGGCAGTATTTATAGGAGTTTATAACTTTGTCAAAGAATGCCATTAAAGTCAGTGAATTAAATAACTATATAAAAAAGATTATTGATATGGACTATCTTATAAAAAATATAGCTGTTGAAGGTGAGATATCAAATCTAAAAAAACATTCCAATGGAAATATTTATTTTTCGCTCAAAGATGAAAAGTCTAGAATAAATGCCATTGTGTATTCGACTAATGCAAATTTTGATTTTGACCTTCAAGAAGGAATGTCAATAATTGCAACAGGTGTTGTTTCTTTTTATGATAGAGAAGGACAAATTAATTTTTATATAGATGAAATTAAACTTCGCGGCGAAGGCTATTTATATCAAGATTTTCTAAACCTTAAGAAAAAATTGGGGTCTGAAGGTTTATTTGATGCTCGCCATAAAAAGAAAATAGTTAAATATCCAAAATCAATTGGCCTTATTACATCGGATACAGGAGCAGCAGTAAGGGATGTGTTAAACAATTTATATAAGAGGAACAATTTAGTCGATGTTTACTTGTATCCTAGCTTTGTACAGGGGAGGCTCGCAAGTGAAAGTGTGATAAATGGTATTAAATTTTTTAATGAAAATAAAAAAGTTGACACCATAGTAATTGCACGTGGCGGCGGAAGTTTCGAAGATTTATCTGCCTTTAATGACGAAAAACTTGCAAGAGAAATATATTCTTCTGATATCCCTATAATATCTGCTATTGGTCATGAAATTGATTTTTGCATTTCGGATTTTGTAGCTGATCTTAGAGCTTCAACTCCAACTAATGCAGTAGAACTTGTTACAGGAAGTAAGAAAGATTTGATAAATGAGCTTTTTGACTTAATATCAAATCTTTTTAATTCTATGAACAATAGAATCCATCGCGAAAAATATCAAAACTTAGATTTATTCAACACACTTTCTCAAAAAAATCCAATCGGTTTGATAAATAAAGAAGAGAGAAAACTGGATTTTTTAAAGAGACATTTGGACTTTAATATTCAAAACAAAATGCATTCTAACCAAAATAGAATGCTTGAAGCAAAGATAAATTTAAAAAGTTATGATCTAAAAAAAGATGATGATTATAGAAGACTTAGTAATTTGAAATTTTATTTAAATAAAAATTTCAGTTCAAAACTTCATCTTAATGAGAATTATCTGAGATATAATCTAAATTATCTAGAAAAGTCAGCTGCCAGCAATCTAGAAAATTCTAAATCCAGGTT
>NZ_JBMNPQ010000098.1:0-4035 GCF_050943655.1 Peptoniphilus sp.
TTTTTTATTACTTGCCTTTAAAATTTTTATAATCTCTTTTGGTTTTTCTTATAAAACAAATTGCATTTATAATTTAATTATCGCTATGATTCTCGAGTCTTTACAATCACTCTTTATTCACCAGTTATTTCATTTCTTATGTCATTAATATTCATCAATAATATTTTATTTTTATCCACAAAAATATAATTCTTCTTATTATTTAAATAAGGATCACAAAAAATTTTAAAAATCTATCCACAAATATTAATAATAATTCACAAACTATTTATAATTTTAATCTTTATCTTTAAATTTTATAATAAATCGGAAGAGTTTATCTCAAAATTTAAAATTTTTAAATGTAAAGCACGCCCTACAACAAAGACATTTATATAATTTTTAGTCTATAGCACATATTGATTTAGAGTCTTAGGAATAATTTTTCCGCACTAGAGCCTCAAATCTTATTTTAACTGCAAGGGTCTTTAGTTTAATTCTTTCAAAAAAATAATATTCAATTGACGCGACAAAATCTTTTAATTTAAATTTATGCAATAAAAAATCTTATAAATTACCCGCGGGGATAAAGTATAAGATTTTTTAAAATTTATAAATTTTTAATTAAATCAGTCATATAAATGACAAGCTACAAAGTGTCCAGGTTTTATTTTTCTTAGTTCTGGCATCTCTTCTTTACAGATTTCCATGCACTTTGAACATCTGCCTGCAAAGCGGCAACCTGGCTTTGGATTTATTGGTGAAGGAACATCTCCTTCTAGGAATATTCTCTCCCTCTCGTATCCATATTTTGGAATTGGTATCGCTGATAGAAGCGCCTGTGTATATGGATGAAGCGGACTTAAGAATATTGAATTGTAGTCCGTAATCTCAACAATTTTTCCAAGATACATTACAGCGATTCTGTCGCTAATGTGTCTTACTACTGAAAGGTCGTGAGATATAAATAGATAAGTCAGTTCAAACTCATCTTGAATTCTATCAAGTAAGTTTAGTACTTGAGCCTGAATTGATACGTCAAGTGCAGATACTGGTTCGTCCATTACGATGAACTCTGGCTTTAGTATTAGTGCACGAGCTATACCTATTCTTTGTCTTCTTCCTCCATCAAGTTCGTGTGGATAAGAATCTGCAAGTCTATCTTCAAGACCAACTGTGCGCATCATTTCATATACTGTGTCTTCAATATCTTCTTTTTTTACATTACCATTTACTCTAAGAGGCTCTGCGATTAAGTCGTAGGTACTCATTCTAGGGTTTAGTGAAGAGTAAGGGTCTTGGAAAACTATTTGCATCTTTTGACGAAGCTCTTTCATCTCTTGTCTAGATTTATATTCCAAAATAGATTTTCCATTTAATATAATGTCGCCTGCAGTCGGCTCGTGAAGTCTTATAATAGTTCTTCCAACTGTAGACTTTCCGCAACCACTCTCTCCTACAAGTCCAAGTGTCTCTCCCTTTTTTATATCAAAAGAAACATCATCAACTGCACGAAGAGTTCCGGCCTTTACATTGAAATATTTTTTTACATTTTTTACTGAAATTAATGATTCATTATGCATTGTTTTTCACCTCACCCACTGCGTCATAAAGGTGACAAGCTACAAAGTGTCCCGGTTTAACTTCTCTCATTTCAGGATATTTAGTCTTACATATATCCATGCACTTCTTGCATCTTGGATGGAATCTGCAACCATCTGGAAGGTTTGAAGGGTCTGGAGTCGCACCAGGTATTACAGTAAGTCTATCCACATCTTCATCAAGAGATGGTATGGAGTCGAAAAGTCCAACTGTGTAAGGATGAAGTGGATTTTCATAAATATCTTCTACGCCAGAGTCTTCAACAATTGATCCTGCATAAATTACGCAGACTTTGTCGCAAGTTTCTGCAACTACTCCAAGGTCGTGAGTAATTAAAATCATAGAAGTATTGTATTTTTCCTTTAAGTCCTTCATTAGCTCCAATACTTGTGCCTGAATTGTTACATCAAGGGCAGTTGTAGGTTCGTCTGCAATTATAAGCTCTGGGTTACAAGCAAGAGCCATTGCAATTACAACTCTTTGTTTCATACCGCCTGAGAATTCATGAGGATAGTCATTAATTCTCTCAGGTCTTATACCTACAAGGCTAAGCATCTCCTTAGTCTTTTCTTCTAGCTCATCTTTAGTTACATTTTGGTGAAGTTCTATTACTTCTTTTATTTGATCTCCAATAGTCATTATTGGATTTAGTGAAGTCATTGGGTCTTGGAATATCATGGAAACTTTGTCTCCTCTGATATTGAACATGTCTTTTTCCTTTACTTCAAAAAGATTTTGTCCGTCAAGATAAATCTCTCCACTTTTAATATATCCCGGTGGAGACTGTATAAGTTTCATTATTGCCATTGCAGTTGTAGTTTTTCCTGCACCAGTTTCTCCAACAAAGCCAACTGTCTCTCTAACTCCAACCTTCATATTAAGATTATTTACGGCATTTACTTTTCCGGAGTCTGTAATATATTCAACAGTTAAATTTTTTATTGTCAATAAATTTTCCATATACTACTACCTCCTATCTCTTAAGTTTAGGGTCAAGAGCGTCTCTTAAACCGTCGCCAAGCACGTTAAGTGCAAATATTGTAATTACTATTGCAAGTCCAGGGAATATTGTAAGGTGTGGATAGTCCCTAATAAATGTTCTTCCGCCTGATAACATTGCTCCCCATTCAGGAGTTGGAGGTTCTAGTCCAAGTCCGATAAATGAAAGTCCTGCAGCATTTAGTATTGCATAGGCAACACCAAGAGTTGCTTGAACGATTATTGGAGCAAGACAGTTTGGAATAATGTGTTTAAAAATTATTCTCGCATTTGAAGAACCTGCAGCTTTTGCAGCTTCAATAAATTCCATATCTCGAATAGAAAGTACCGATGACCTAACTATTCTCGCATACCCTGGTATGGCAGCAATACCAACGGCAATCATTAAGTTTGCAAGTCCAGGTCCAAGTGCTGCTAAGATTGCAATAGCAAGAAGTGTATCTGGAATAGATTGAAGTATATCAATAAATCTCATTAGAATATTGTCAACTTTTCCACCATAATATCCAGTAACAGCGCCAATTGTTGTACCAACAATAAGAGCTATACCAACTGATATAAAACCTACTTTAAGTGAAATTCTTGATCCATATACAACTCTTGAGAATATATCACGTCCAAGGTCGTCAGTACCAAAAATATGCTCACTAGATGGTTTAGCAAATTGGTTAGAAAGATCTTGCTGTGCAAATCCATAAGGTGCAATTGCATCGGCAAATATTGCGATTAAAAATAGTATTATTATAATAGCAAGCCCTACCATGGCAAGCTTGTTTCTTTTCATTCTTATCCAGATATCTTTGGCATTTCTAAAGCGGCCCCTCTTTTGGTGCTCGTTTTCGATTGCCTGTGCGATAACTGGATCAGCTGAAGGGATCTCTTCTGATTTCACTTCGATATCTGTATTTACATCTTTTATGTCTTTCATGTGATCCCTCCTTATACGTATTTAGTCTTAATTCTTGGATCTACGAAAGTATATACAAGGTCAACGATTAAGTTTACTATTGAGAAAGTTATTGCAACGAATAGTACGCAACCAAGTACCATTGGAGTATCTCTCATCTTAATAGAGTCAACCATAAGTCTTCCTATTCCAGGAATTGAAAAAATTACTTCTGTCATAAGTGCTCCAGCCATAAGTTGTCCAAAAGATAAACCTACAACTGTGATTACAGGAATAAGAGCATTTTTAAGAGCGTGGTGCAAAATTACAACCTTTTCTCTTTGTCCCTTTGCCCTTGCTGTATTGATAAAATCTTGTCTAATAACTTCAAGCATTGAAGATCTTGTCATTCTCGTAATAACTGCCACTTGTTGAAGTCCAAGTGCCAAACATGGAAGTATCATATGTGCAGGAGTTGAAAATCCTGAAGATGGAAGCAAGCCGAGCTTTACCGAGAATAACATAATAAGTAATAGCCCCAGCCAGAATACCGGCATAGATAAACCAAT
>NZ_JBMNPQ010000099.1:0-3977 GCF_050943655.1 Peptoniphilus sp.
TCAGTTAAAATATTAAATCTATCTTCAGAAGAAATCTCATCTCTAATTATATTTTCTACAAATGTCTTAGTATCTTTCGTTTTTCCTTCCTCTATATCTAAATATAATTGAAAAGGGTAATTCCTATTTTTTATATCTTGAGATTCTTCTAAAAGTTTAGAATATGTGTCGAAGTCAGTAAAAATTTTTATATCAAAGGGCATTGTTCTAGACTTGTATCTCCCAAGATCTGAAATCGTCCCAGAAATTTTTATCTCCGTTTCATAATCATTTGGAAATTTTATTTTTATTTCGTCGGGATTTTTAAAATATGGAATCTTTTCTGCTTGTGAAATGGGTATGGAAGAATCTTTTTGTACCATGTTGTAAAGAAGAAACTCACCATTATCTCCCCCAAGTTCCTTTAAATCCTTATCTTCTAAAGCAATTATAAATCCGTCATAATAATCTGTGTTATACTTTTTAAAATTTTCCTCTATCTCTTCATTTAAATTTGCATCTTCTGCATCATTTGAAAGTTTTAAATTATTTTCCACTTGTACATACTTTTCTCTTGTGACATAGGATTTTTTATTTGGCACTTTTTCTACAATTTCACTGAGAACCTGTGGTATCTCATTCTCCTTACTAAAATAATCGACCTCAAAATTATATCCATTGTCATAATATGAAAATTCACGGTAGTAATTTGACATGCCTATTGCAATAATAAATGCAGAAATAATTATTACTCCTATTGAAGAAATATATCTTTGCGATTTAACGGACGCCAAATTATTTAACTTCAACTCATTCCATAGATTATTTGATCTTTTCTTTTTAGATTTAGAAAAGTCTATGTTTCCCCTTATCCCATCAATAATATTTATTTTGGAAATCTTCTTAGCAGGCGACATAATAGCAAATGTCACTATAATTAACGAAATGATAATAACTGCAAGGCTTAGAGTTAAATTAAATTTTATATATTCATAATTTTCAACTTCATAGCCCATCATAATATTTTTGTAAAGATAATAAATCAGTCCAAAGCCCGAGATATGCCCAAGTATTATTGGGACAATAGATATAAATATTCCTTCTTTTAATAAGGACAAGTAGATTTGAAAGTCTGTTGATCCAATTGACTTATAAACAGAAAGCTCTTTTATTTTTCTAAGTCCCCAAACCAAAAATATATTTTTTGTGAAGAATATAAAAATTAGTGCGCATCCTACAATTGATAATGCGATAACAGCTTTGCTCATAAAATTTTGTATAGGTTCATTTTCTACTCCGTAGTAAACGATTAAACTCTCATTAAAAATAAGTTTTATATTTTTCCCTGTTACCCCATTAATATTCTTCTGAATTTCATCTTTATTTTTATAAGCATCTTCAAAGGAATCAAACTTGATAAAGGTTCTAAAAGAATTCATTTCATTTTTTAGTCCAAGACCATAATTTAATCTGGAATATTTGTTGTACACATCTTTATAAATTCCCACAATTGTATAAGTTTTTGTAGAAATTCTGCTAAACTTTTCCCTGTCAGTATAAGCGCTTGTAGGACCAATTTCTTCTTCACCCATGAGTCTCTTGCCAATGTCTAGGTTTATCTTGTCGTCAAGTTTTAAATTATTCTCTTTGACAAAGCTTTCGGATAACACTATTTCACTGTCATTTTCTGCAAAACGTCCTTCTAGAATGCGAGAATATTCTCTCATCTTGTTGATGTCTTCATCTTGATAATTAATTACAACTAAATTATCTTTATACTTTGCTGTGTCAGGTTCTAGAGATATTTTTCCTACAAACTTAACTCCATCAATTGATTTTATCTTTTCGATATCCCCTAGGCTTATATCGCCTTCCAATTCCCCGTGATTAAATCCTTCTGACATGTAGTACTCATAATTTTCTCTATAATTTGTGTAACTCATATAAAAAATAATTGTAAAAAACAGACTCACTATAAATAAAGAGATGAAAATCGGAAAATTCTTCTTATTCATTCTTTTCATCTCCCACAATTCTTCCATCAACGATAGTGATAATCCTATCTGCTTGCAAAGCTACATTTTCATCATGAGTAACTAGGATTATAGTTTGTTTTAAAGCTTTATTAAAATACCTAAAGATATCTACTATTTCTTTTGAGTTTTTCCTGTCTAAATTGCCTGTAGGTTCATCGGCAAGTATTATAGATGGACTGTAAATTAAAGATCTAGCTATGGCGATTCTCTGTTGCTGTCCACCTGAAAGCTCGCTTGGAAAACTGTTAAGTTTATCTTCTATGCCTAATTTTTTTACTATTTCCAGAAAATTTTTCTCATTAGTTTTCCTCTTGTCAAGTTTTAGTGGCAGTTCTATATTGTGCCTTGCAGTCAAATTTGGGATTAAATTGTAGAATTGATATACTATCCCAACCTTTCGCCTTCGAAAATAGGAAAGTTCCTTTGATGAATATTTTGAAATATTGTTGCCATCAATATAAACATCACCCTCTGTCGGACTGTCGACACCACCAATTATATGTAGTAAGGTGGATTTACCAGATCCGCTCGGCCCAACTACTGCTACAAATTCTCCTCTTTCTATTTCTAATGTTATACCATCTAGAGCAATAACTTTGTTATTGTCATCTCCGTACTCTTTTCTTAAGTTTTCTACTCTAAGTATCTCCATAACTTCCTCCTTACTTTTCTAAGCAAATCTTATAAAAGTAAAGTGATTTTTAGGTGACATTATAAAATTTAATTTCAAAGCTCGCTCCGTCATTTTTATTTTTTACAAAAATCTCTCCATTGTTTTTCTCAATAATTGACTTTGCCATGGCAAGACCTATCCCAAAACCATTAGAATCTGGAGTCTTATAAAATCTTTTAAAAATCTTATTTAAATTTTCTTTTTCTATTCCGCCACCATTGTCCTCTATGATAATAGATGTAGACAATGGATTTTTATCTAATAATATAGAAATTTCATCACAGCTCTTTCTATTGTTGGCATTTTTTAATATATTTATTACTGCTTCCGAGACCCAATAGAAGTCAACATAAATATTATTTTCTTTAAGCCTATCATCTATATTAATTTTTAAATTTCTCTTAAGGTTTACATTATCCAGTGCATAGTCAATTATCTCTTGTAAGTTGACACTTTCTTTTTTCATTAAATTTTCTTTTGCATCGAGACTTGAAAGCTTAAGCAAGATATCTGAAAGAGAATTAAGCCTTAAAATTTGTCTCTTTAATAAAGATATATTTTCATCTTCAGGATAGCTCCCCTCTAAATTTTCTAAAGAAAATAACATACTCGTAATTGGAGTCTTTATTTGGTGTGCAATATCTTCTAAATATTCCACTTGTCTCTTGGAATTTTCATCGACACTTTCTTTAGCTTCAACTATTTCTATAAATAATTTATAAATCTTATCTTCTAAAACAGAAAAGTCATCTTGCTTCATGGGGAAAGTGTAATTTTTATCTTTCATATTGTCAATTAATTCTACTAACTCGTCGATTCTTTTTTTCTTTCGATTCTCCAATAAAAAATAAAGAAGAAACAAGCTAAGTGCCCAAAATAAAATAATCATTTAATCCATCCTATATCCAATACCTCTAAGAGTTGTTATCACGTTTTTATCTAACTTCTCTCTAATTCTTTTTATTGTCGAGGTCAATGTGTTATCATTTACAAATTTGTCTCGATCTTCCCAAAACATTTCTAGGAGCTGTTCCCTAGTGTAAACTCTGTTGGGATTTTTGACAAAAAGTAATAAAATTTCATATTCCAACGCTGTGAGATCTACAACTTTACCTGCATAAGTTACTTCCGACTTTGACAAATCAATTTCTATATCCTTATACGAAATCTTTTTATCATTTTTAATAGTAATTGTGCGTAGAACTGCATCAATCCTTGCCCTTAATATTGCGAGAGAAAAAGGCTTAGTCAAATAGTCATCTACACCTTTATCAAGAGTATTTACAATA
>NZ_JBMNPQ010000100.1:0-3957 GCF_050943655.1 Peptoniphilus sp.
GTTGACCATGACCATTACTTCTCTCAAAATTTCATTATTTAGAGAACTAACAAGTGCTATGTTCCACTCAATAATTAAATCTTGAACATCCTTCATGTTGTCGCTATCCATCTCTCTTGCTAGTTTTGCATGCACTTCTTCGAAATGCTTTGTCTTTTCACTAAGCCCTTTTTCTGCCAAAAGACCAACGGCAAGTGGTTCCAATGCCTCTCTTACGATATATAAGTTTTTGGCCTCTTTCATTGAAATTTTTGAAACTAAGTAAGATTTCCTTGGAAAATTTTTTGCCAAGCCATCTTCCTCTAATTTTTTTAGAGCTTCTCTAACTGGTGTACGGCTAACTCCTAGCTCGCGTGCTATGTCCATTTCGATTAATTTGTCACCTGGCAATAGCTTATTCGTTAGAATTTTTTCTTTTAAGTCAAGATAGACTAAATTGCTGAGAGATTTTTCAGTGTTTTTAAGCTCCATAACTCCCTCCTAAAATAATTTTACTAAAATGTTTTCATCACTTAAACGTTTAATTAAATCTCATTAAAATTATTATATCATATCTTTACACAATTCATAGTACTAAATTAAAGTTTATTTTAAACAATCTCGGGTAAAAGTATAAAAGTTAATAATAATTAATTAGGAGGAAAAAATGAACAAGAAAAATATAGCGCTAGCATTAGGCTTAAGTTCAATTTTACTTTTGTCAGCCTGCGGCAAAACTGAAGGTAACGCCAATTCCAGCGCTAACAAAGTAAATAATAATGTAGTGGAAAACACTAATGCCGAAAAAAATGCAACAGTAACTGAAACTGCTGAAAAGGCAAGTGACGCTCCAGTTTTAGAAAAAGAAGTGGCCTTTAATAACTTTACAGAAATGTATAAAGGTGCAAAAATTACTTCTTTCAAACTAACTGAAGAAAAAGGTTCTCCCGCTTATGAAATCGACGGATATGACAGCGAAAATGAAATCGAACTAAAACTTGATGCAAGTGACGGAACAGTTATTAAAGAAGAAAAAGATGCAGTAGAAAAAGACGATGACAACAAAAAAGAAATAACTATCGACATGCTAAATAAAATTGATGGCTTCATCGAAAAGGCAGACAAAGAAGTTAAAGACGGATATGTTCTTAACGAATATAGTCTTGAAACTGACGATGGAAAATTAATTCTTGAACTTGAATACACTGACGGAACTAAAGATGTAAGCTTCGATTATGACTTTGAGTCTGGAGAACTTTTAGAACAAGATATGTAATAAATTACCTGCACCTTGAGTGCAGGTTTTTTCATAAAAAAAGCAGCTCTCGCATTGAGAACTGCTTAATTTTTATTCATATTTTCCGCAGCAGTTTTTATATTTTTTGCCACTGCCACATGGACATGGATCGTTTCTGCCTACTTTTTTCTTTTTCCTTACATATGGTTTTTGTTTTCCATCGTCAGGATTTACTGTGTCAACTTCTTTGGCAACTCTCTTTCTTTGCACTTCAGGGTTAACTACGTGATAAAGCATCTTTACAGTGTCTTCTTGGATTGATGCGTTCATTTCTTCAAACATATCAAATCCTTCTTCTGCATATGCTCTTACTGGGTCAGTTTGACCTACTGCACGAAGTCCAATTCCCTTTCTAAGTTGATCCATTGCATCGATGTGATCCATCCATTTTTGGTCAACATTTTGTAGAAGAGCAACTCTTTCAACTTCTCTGAATTTCTCTTCGCCAAATTCTTCTTCTTTTTCTTTATATTTTTCAGCTGCACGTTCTTTTATAAATTCTTTTACGCTGTCTACATCTGGATTTTCTAAATCTTTTAAGAAGTCTTCGCTAAATCCAAATGTATTTACGCCGAAGTTTTGAATTGATTCAAAGTCAAGATGTTTTTTATTGTCATCATCTAACTTGTTGTAGAAGTCAATAGTGTTTTCGATAAGACTATTTCTCATTGCAACAATATCGTCGTGGATATTTTCGCCTTCAAGAACTTTTCTTCTTTCGCTATAAATAACTTCTCTTTGTTTATTCATAACATCGTCATATTGCAATACATTTTTACGAATACTGAAGTTATTTCCTTCTACTTTTCTTTGAGCAGACTCTATAAGTCTTGTCAAAATTTTGTGTTCTATTGGTTCATCAGCTGGCGCATCGATTTTTTCCATTGTCGCCTTAAATCTATCTCCAGCAAATAGTCTGATTAAATCATCATCAGCTGAAATGTAGAATTTTGAAGAACCTGGGTCTCCTTGACGTCCTGAACGACCACGAAGTTGGTTATCAATTCTTCGTGACTCGTGTCTTTCTGTACCAATAATTCTAAGACCGCCTGCTGCTTTAACTTTTTCAGCTTCTTCGTCAGTTTCTTTTTTAAATTTACTAACTAGTTTTTGGTACTCTTCTCTTGCTTTTAAGATATCTTCGTCATCAGTCTTGAAGTATGAGTCTGCGTATTCAATCATCTCATCTTCCATGCCTTGTTTTTGAAGTTCTCTTTTAGCCAAGAATTCTGGGTTACCACCTAGAACAATATCGGTACCTCTACCAGCCATGTTAGTTGCAATTGTAACTGCACCAAATCTACCAGCTTGAGCTACAATTTCAGACTCTTGTTTGTGCTTTTTCGCGTTTAATACATTGTGCTTTATGCCTGCACGTTTTAAATATTTTGAAAGTTCTTCGGACTTGTCGATTGAAATAGTACCAACTAGAACTGGTTGACCCTTCTTGTTTGCTTCTTCTATTTCTTTTGTAACTGCCTTAAACTTAGAATCTTCATCTCTATAGATGTGGTCATTTTCATCTACTCTTATTACAGGTTTATTAGTTGGAATTTCTACAACGTCGATGTTATAGATATCTCTAAATTCGCCCTCTTCTGTCATTGCAGTACCTGTCATACCTGCAAGCTTTTTATACATTCTAAAGTAGTTTTGGAATGTAATTGTTGCAAGAGTTTTTGATTCTGCACGAACATTTAAGCCTTCTTTAGCTTCAATAGCTTGGTGTAAACCTTCAGAGTATCTTCTACCATACATAAGACGTCCAGTAAATTCGTCAACGATTATAATTTCGCCGTCGTTTACAACATAGTCAACGTCTCTTTTCATATTTCCAGCAGCTTTTAGAGCTTGGTTAATGTGGTGAGATAGTTCCATGTTCTCTGCATCGGCAAGGTTATCTACTCCAAAGTACTTTTCAGCCTTTTCAATACCCTTGTCAGTTAAAGTAGAAGTTTTGTCCTTTTCATTTATAACATAGTCTACAGTTTCTTCTTTGAATTCTCTGTTAAATCTTTCGAAACTTGACTCATCTTCAGTTTTTACTCTGTGTGAAAGTGTATTTACAAAATCACGAGCTCTGACATATAGATCAACTGATTCATCGCCTTGTCCAGAAATAATAAGTGGAGTTCTTGCCTCATCAATTAAGATTGAGTCGACCTCGTCGACGATACAGTAATGAAGGTCCCTTTGTACCATTTCTTCTTTATAAATTACCATATTGTCTCTTAGGTAGTCGAAACCAAACTCGTTATTAGTTCCATAAGTTATGTCACTGTTATAAGCAATTTTTCTCTCTTCAGGATCCATGTCGTGAATAATACATCCAACGCTTAGTCCCAAAAATTCATAAACTTTACCCATCCAGTCTCTGTCACGGCTTGCCAAGTAGTCGTTAACTGTAACAACGTGGCATCCCTTGCCTTCAAGGGCATTTAAGTATGCAGGTAGAGTTGCAACTAAAGTTTTACCTTCACCAGTTTTCATCTCGGCAATTCTGCCTTGGTGAAGAACAATACCACCAATAACTTGCACTCTAAAGTGCTTCATGCCAAGCACACGCCATGCAGCTTCTCTAACAACTGCAAAAGCCTCTGGCAACAAATCATCAGTAGTTTCGCCATTTGCAATTCTATTTTTAAATTCAACTGTTTTATCTTTTAATTCACTATCAGAAA
>NZ_JBMNPQ010000101.1:0-3941 GCF_050943655.1 Peptoniphilus sp.
GCAATGCTTCTTCTTGAAGAGGCGGACATGCTCCTTCTAGATGAGCCGACAAACCACCTAGACATTGGAGCAATTACATGGCTTGAGAAATACTTAAAAGAAATAAGAAAGAGCGTAATAATAATTTCTCACGACAGATATTTCTTAAATAATATCGTAAATAAAGTCGTGCTACTAGAAAATGGCGTGACAAAAACTTACAACGGAAATTATGACAATTACAGCAAACAGAGAAAGATTGACTTTGAACTTTTAAAGAAACAGTATGAAGATCAGCAAAAGGAAATCAAAAGACAAGAAGAAATCATAAAGAAATTTATGAACGTTGGACGTGAGAAGGCAATTCGTCAGGGCAAGAGCAGAAAGAAGATGCTCGAGAGAATGAAGAGACTTGAGATGCCAAACACGAACAAGAAGACGAACCTCAGATTTACGACAAAAAAGACATCGGGTAGAGAAGTCCTTATGATTAAAAATCTAAAAAAATCCTTTGGAGATCACTTGGTCTTCGAAAACATAAACGTCGCTGTCTACAAGGGAGATAAGATTGGACTAATTGGTCCAAACGGCGTGGGCAAGTCCACACTCTTTAAAATAGTAGAAGGATCAGTCACACCCGACGAGGGTGAAGTAAAAATTGGTTCCAATGTGGACATAGCATTCTTCTACCAAGAGCTCGACAACTTAAACACAAATAACACCGTGATAGACGAAATATGGGATGCTTATCCAAAGCTTGAGCACTTCGAAATAAGAAAGTATCTGGCAGAATTTTTGTTTGTTGGAGATGACATATTTAAAAGCATTGACGAACTGTCTGGTGGAGAACGCGGAAGGCTTTCACTTCTAAAAATAATGTTAAAGGGTGCAAACTTCTTGGTGCTAGATGAGCCGACTAACCACCTTGACATTGACTCAAAAGAAATTCTAGAAGACGCGCTGGAAAAATACGACGGCACAGTCCTATCAATATCCCACGACAGGTATTTCTTAAACAAAACCTCAAATAAAATCTTTGAGATGACGCCAAGTGCCTTAAATGTGTTCTTGGGAGACTACGACTACTACGTTGAAAAGACTACAATGCCTACCGAGCTACCAGATGAGTATATATCCAAAACAGAAATAGCAAGGCGAAAAAAAGAAGATCGCGAAAACAAAAAGAAAGAAAAAGCACAAAGAGAAGAAAAACAAAAATTGACTAAAGAAATACAAAGGCTCGAAGAAGAGTTATCAACAATCGACGAAAAACTTGCTGATAACAGCATTTACGAAGACTATATGCTCGTAAGTGAACTTACAAATAATCGCGAAGACATTGATAATAAGCTAAGTGTGCTCTATGAAAAGTGGATTGAGCTAGAAGAAGAATAAAAAGTTATGCCCAGATAATATCAACACGAGAAAACTGCGTGTTCACTTAATCCACAAAGTTATCAACATTATCCACAAAAAATTGTCGACTTATCACCAGAAATTAATACACAAAGCATCAACAATTGACATTTTTACAACTAATACACAAAAAAGCCTGCAAATGTCGCGATGTTTACAAAAATTAAATGAATAGTATACAGATTAATCCACAAAAACTAACATTCTGTGGATAAGTCATAAATACAATATAGGAGGATACTAAAACCTCCCACTTTTTTTGTCCAATTCTGTTGGTAACTAAATAAAATCTTAATGTACAATATAAGTCCCCTAATCCCACACTTTATGCAATAAAAAAGGACTTCTACAAGAGAAGTCCAAAAATATTATTTTATAAATGATAAATTATCTTAGAACTGAATTTGTGCAAATATTGTAATTATAAACACGTTTATAATATCAATTGCAAAGGCACCAACCATTGGTAGAATGAAGTATGCCTTTGGAGCTGGACCGTATTTTTCAGTAACAGAGTCCATATTTGCTAGGGCGTTGTATGTTGCACCCATACCAAATCCGCAAGTACCTGCAGCAAGTACAGCTGCGTCGTAGTCGCTTCCCATAACCTTGTAAACAACAAAGTAAGAGAATAGAGCCATAAAGATAGTTTGTGTAAATAGTACGATTAACATTGGTCCTGCAACAGCTTTAAGTTGAGTAAGGTCAATTGTAATTAAAGCGATTGATAAGAATACATTAAGACCAATAGAACCACAAATATCATTTGCTCTTTGGTTCATTTTAAATACTTCTTTTTTGCCAAGAGTGTTAACGAATAGACCACTGAAGATCATTGCAGCAACATATTCTGGCAAGTTAAGTGGTTTGCCTAGAACAATTACATGTTCTTGTAGGAAATTCTTAAGGATTGCACCAAGAGCTACTGAGCAGAAGATTAGAGCAAGAACTTTTAAGAAGTCATTAACATTAAGTTGTTCTTCCATTGTTTCTTCTTCAGTTTCAACATCTGGAACTGCTACAAATTCATTGCTTGGTTTTAAATTATGTCTTTTAATTCTTGCAGAACCAATAGGTCCACCGATTAAAGATCCCATAATTACACCAAATGTAGCAGCGGCAAGCGCAATAACTTCACCTGATTGAAGACCAGCTTGTTCAAGAGTTGGACCCCAAGCACCTGCTGTTCCGTGTCCACCAGTCATTGTGATAGAACCACAAACAAGACCAAGAAGTGAGTTTTGACCAATAAGTTTAGCAACTCCCATACCAATAATGTTTTGGAAAATTACCATAACTACTGAAATTCCAAGGAAAATTAAGAATCCCTTACCACCTTTTTTAAGTGTTTCAATATTAGCTCCAATACCTATTGAAGTAAAGAATACCATCATGAATGGATCCTTTAAAGTTACGTCCATGTCAAAAGTTGCAATTCCATTTACCTTTAAAATTAAGTGAATGATAGCGAATAAAAAGCCACCAATAACGGGTGCTGGAATACAGAACTTTTCAAAAAAGTTAATTTTGTGTCTTAAAAATCTACCAACATAAAGCATGATAATTGCGATTGCAGTCGTTTGCATCATGTTAGTTGAAATAGTAAAAATACCTTCCATGTTTACCTCCCCTTTTACTTTTCGTGGCTCATGTATGTATGAATAGTAAGCCACGCAACAAAATTCCTTAAGTCACGTTAAATACTATAACAAAATTATTTTTTCGTGCCAATACAATTTTATGAAAAGTTTTTCTTTTCTTTTCGTGAATAAATGTAAAGTTTCAAACCTTAAATAAACATTTTTAGCCTATATAAGCGTGTTTTTTACATGCTTCTTTAACAATTTTATGTTGTCGGAAAACTTTTTCATTTCATTACATGGTTTAAAGCAGCGAAAAATTACATATACAATTTTTCAATAATTTATTTCGCAAATTTCGTTAAATATTATTAAACCATATTTGCAAAAAGCTTTCTTTTAGTAATATCATGACCATATATACGCATTTTGTTAATAAATCGTAAATATATTAAATTTTGTACATAAAAAATACTTTTTTCTGAAATACTAACCTGTTAATCGTGAAAAAATTAAAAAATTTTTAAAAATAAATAATGGAAGAGAGATGGGTTTGGAAGAAAAACGAAAGATTTTTAAAATTTTGAATTTAGTGTTGGTAGTAGTGATAAATTTTAAGCAGGGTGTAGAGTTTCTTAGAATTAGAGTGATGACGGCGACGCAGTTTTTCTTTGTAGTAATAATTATTTTATGTAAAGTGGTTTTAATTAGTGCAGGCAATTTAAAGAAGGCATTAAAAAATCACTTTTTCCAACGTCATCCAGAGCAAGGAAAATTTATTTTCTGCGTCGAAGGATCTGTAGGGTAAAGGTGGCGATGTGTTGTCGTCTTATTGAGAAGACGTCTTGGAGTTATTCTCCTTTACATTATTTTATTAAAACGATTAGTTCTCGCTCGAATGCTTTGCAGATCCCTCGACCGTCGCTCGGGATGACGTGAGAGAGGTTTTCTAGTCAAGACGATTAG
>NZ_JBMNPQ010000102.1:0-3896 GCF_050943655.1 Peptoniphilus sp.
ATTTCAGATTCTATACCATTATTTTGGTACACCATTATCAATAGGCCTTCTAATAATCTTCTCATCATAACAGCTGTACAATCATACAGGTTATTTTAATAACTTGCATTTATTTGTTTGCAAATAGATTGAAAATTTTGTTGCAAACCATAAAATATAGCTGAGGGTAAAATTGTTTCGTTTTGCTCTATAGTAGTATCATCTATTACATCCCAACTATAAATATCATCAATCCATTTTTCCATACTAGAAGTCCATTCAGACCAATTACGCGAACTGTTGATCAGAGAAATAACTTCTGTTTTTAAGTCTACGTATATCTGTTCATCTGTCCATTTTGCTGATCTCAAGGCTCTTATATATTTATTTAAAATGTAATTTGCAGTTTGATTGTTCCAATAGGTAAAATTTGACTTTCCTTTATTATCAATCCTTCTTATTTCCTGTTCAATAGGAGTCAAAGATTTGATGTAAGCTATACCTCCGAGCTTATCTAGAAAAGTGTTTACAGAATCTTGTAACAAGTCCCCATCCTCATTATACTTAAAGTATTGTGAAACTCCAATATTAATACATTCCACGAGCAATTCGTAAGAATAATTAGTTGTTAAATGAGCTAGATCCGATTTCCCTTTTTCATTTAATTTGAAAGGATATATTTTTTCATTAATTATTGTTTCAATTTTCTTTTTACCCATAACTATTCCTTCATTTGAAATCTAATAGCTAAGTTAGAAAAAGATGAATTCTCTTTTATTTCTTGGGATGGTATAAAAATATATTTCCATTCTTTCCCGGAATTTTCTTTTGCCCAACTAGTAACTACATCACAAAATTGAACTGCCTTTTTACTCTTTGCCATAACATCAGCGTCTTCAATTTTGTCTTCTCCCTTAACTTCAACAATGTAGAGATAATCTTCTGTTTCTACAACAAAATCAGGCACATAATGCTTACCCCTATTGTAGGTTATATTAAATTCATTTTGTGCTGGTCTAAGCCATTTAGTTACTTTAAAATCTCTTTCTAAAATTCTCGCAAGAATAAGTTCAGGTTTACTATCAAACTTCGTACTTGAAAATACACCTTTCTTTATTCCATCAAATAGTATAGATTTTATATTCTCATCATAATTATCATATAAATTAAGCTGAGTTTTCCATGTATAAGTTTGTGGAAGATTATAATTTCTTGTTCCAATTACAGAATACCTAATAAAACTATTATCGCTGTAAAAATGGTCATTATCCATCATCTGCTCATATATTTTGTTAGCTATATCCTTCTTATTTATTAAAACGATGCTTTTCATTTGAGCAGCATTATATTTTTCTTCATAATGATTTACTACTTGTGAAATCAACTTGAACAAAAGGGAAGAAGACTTTTCATAGTCTATTTCAGGCTTAGCTCTTAATAAATCGAGAATTTCCTTTTTAGGATTAAAACTATCCATGTCTATGGAATTCACATCAATATGAGCTATATCTGAGAAATCTTGTAAATTTTGTATGATAAGGTCATTTCTTATAAGTACGTGATTAAAATCTTTTAGATCTAGATCAAAATCAATAAAGCCATATTCAGTAGCTCCAGCATCAATTATTCTAAGCTCAGGTATAGGGATAAATCTATTTATTGCTTCTTCATGTGTTTGTTCAACTGTCTTATCAATCAAATCATTTATAGAATTTTTATTCTTTTTATAAGCATCAGACAAGTCTTTATTTTCTTCGAGTTTCTTCTTTACTTTTTTTGCAACTTCTTCCTTTTGCTCGTTAGAAATATCTACATTATTGCTATCACTAATCTCCTTAATTATCTCATCTTTTACATGGCTTATAGTCTGATCAATAAGCTCATCTGATTTTTCTCCTTTTTCTACTCCTAAAGAATAAGCTTCTTCTTTGATTTCATCTTTATCCATTTCTGAAGTAGTTTGAGTAGTTGAGATATTTTCTTCAACTTCTTCAATCTTTATAATATTTCCTGCTTTGAAAATAGAATCTCCTTTTTTAGCCTCATCCAGAATATCTTGAAATTTATCATGTGCAGTTAAATAAACTCCATCAACTATTTCATTACCTGTTCTTTCTCCATAAGGCAGTCTTAATCCGCGACCTATCATTTGCTCTCTTAATACCTTAGAGGCAGCAGTTCTTAATGGAACGATTGTGTAGAGGTTATTTACATCCCATCCTTCTTTCAACATATTAACATGAATAACTATCTCTATAGGATTGTCATATTTTTCCACATCAAGTAATAATTTTGTGTTTTCTTCACTCTCTGCACCTGACTGTTTAGAATGGACTACGATAGTTTTATCCTTATATAAACCATCGGCAAATTCATCTGATTTTATAAAATTTTCAACCCATCTTGCATGGTTTGTATCCTTACAGACAATCATCATAAATGGCTTCACTTTCCTGATAGGATTATCTTTTGTATTGTTATTATAGTAATAGGATTCAAGCTCCATCTTTGCCCTTTCATGAAGTTTTAGACTATCTATAATCATAATCTTATCAAGTTCTTCGTCTCCAAAATTGTAGAAGTTCATATCAGTTCTTGTTCCAGCAAAAGGTGTTCTCGTATAACCATCTTCAATAGCCTTAGAAAGTGGATATTCATATACTACGTTTTTAAAAGGTATCTGTTTTGAACCACTTGTAACAATAGGAGTAGCAGTAAGTTCGAGTCCTAATAAAGGGTTCAATTCATTAAGCGCTTGCATACCCTTTTTTGCACGATAGTGATGAGATTCATCCATGATTAATACTAAATCCGGTAAATTAGCCAGATAACCATAAAAAGATTCTCCTATAACTTCATTTATCTTTTTCATTTTTGAATCTTCTTTATTAAACTTATCAATATTAAAAATAAAGATTCGCACATCTGACTCAAATAGAGATATAGGCTTTGTCCTATATTCATTATCAGTTATTACTTCTGGTGGTTTATGAAAACAACCTAGTCCTTTAAATACATATTTGGGGTTTGAAGGATCTGATAAATCTTTTTTTAACTTCTCATAGACTGTCGTACCTGGTGCTACCACAAAGAAATTTTTAATATTATGGTTTGTGTAAAGATATGCGATAAATGCACCCATAAGTCTAGTTTTACCAACACCCTATCGTGTCAAGTGTATGATAGTATTTTCTTTTAAAAATTAAATTAAATCTGCATGTCAACAAGTATAGTCTTGCGTACCAGTAAATGTATTTTTATATTCCAGTCCTCTTGCTTCACAAGCCATTTTTAACATCTTTTGGTACTGACTTTGAATCTTTGTGTTAGACTCCTTATAAAAATTTTCCTTTTGCTGCCAAAACTTATCTGCAAGATCAAGATATTCCTCAACCCTTTCTGCTGTATCAATAGGTTTTGCGCCTGATGAGCATAAATCATGAACTAAATCACGATCAATATGATATATTTGGTTACAGTAATTGTCAATGTCATTAAAATTATCTAGAAATTCCTTTAGTTTATTCCTATTTTTAATGAATGGTGGATTAGGCCCACCTGCACCAGATAAAATAAATGAAGTATACTCGCCTTCAAAATATAAATTTAATGCACACAAAAAAGTATCTAATCTATCATTACCTAATGATTTCTTTATATTATTTAATCCCCCTGTCACAGGAAATAGAGAAATATTTGCAGGTGTATAGGTCAAATTATTATAAGCAAAGATTCTATTCACTAAAGTTCTTTTACTTTCTTTATCCATTCTTGAACCGCTATTTTCTACAATATTTGATAAATATCTTACATGTTCCATTTTAAAATTAAAATCAACATCTCCACTTACTTCTATGCTATTATTATTTTGAAATTTGAAGCATATAATATCTTTCTTTGAGTCATTCTTCTTTTTA
>NZ_JBMNPQ010000103.1:0-3885 GCF_050943655.1 Peptoniphilus sp.
AAACAGCCCAGTTGTCGATAAAAGGTAAAAATTTATTAATTTCTTTTATGCAGCTTTCATAGTCTTTAATATTGGATATTAAGATTCCATGCAATATATTTTCATCATAATAGTAATGTGGCAAGTCATCTAAAAACTCTCGCATCTCTATATCATCAAAAATCTTAGAAATTTTTCTTAAGTCTGGCACTCTAACACCAATTATTTTTTCATCTTCTATATTTGGAACCAATTTACTTTGAAATACTCTATACTTTTTATCTTGAAGCTCAAATAATTTTTCTTTTGCGTTCATAGCTCACCACGATTAAATAAAAAGACTCTTGCCAGTTTGTGTGGAACTAGTTCTAATAAAACCTTGTATGTATCTACTAATTCCTATTTTGTCTTTGAAATTATAAGGATAAAAATTAATTACTATCTCTCCCGTATCCCCAGTTACAATTCGCTCAGATTTGTCTAATAGATTTCCATTTTTGTCGCGAAGCACAACTCCTACATTTCCATTTTCATCTTCGCCAACCTTAACATTTCTCATTAAAATATTATTACCTATAAACTCTGGCAAAAATTCGCGCACTTTTGGCTTTTGAGAATTTATAAATTCGTTTTTATTTAGAAATACACTCTCTTTTTTATTTGAAATTAATTCTTTAAAGGTAAGATTTTCAGGAAACTTTCCAGAGCTTTTCCCCATTTCAAAAGCATTTTTGTACGCATTCTCAATTTCTTTTATAATCTCCTCATCATTTGGAATAACTACAAGAGTAGAAGGATTTACAGATGATTTTTCAATATCTGTTGGAGAAATAGTAGGAAATAAAAGTTTTACATCTTTTATTCTAACAGTAGAACCAATGCTTTTGGCTTTTAAATCTCCCAATACATTTAAATTATATTGATCTTTATTTGAAAATATAGCTTCAATTTTTGACAATCTCTCGTCTAAATTTTTAATTCTGTCTTCAACACTAATCATAAAACCCTCCCATTATTTTGTATTAATTATATTTTATCATATTAAATTTTAAAAGTAATAAATCTGTTATATATATCTTCACAAAAAAAGATCTCAAATGAAGAGATCTCTAATAAAGATTTTTTATTAAATAATTTTTATAAATTTAGTTAGAAGACAAATAAAAATATTTGAAGAATTAATTGTTAAATTTTTCTAATTCGATAAGTCCATTATTATCAATAATTCTCTCGTTATTCGAATATTTGTAACCAAGCCTTAGATAAAAATCCACTGCGGTAAGTGATGCGGGCACAACAATTCGACTAGATTTCAAAAAAAGGTCATCGCTTTCGATTGTCTCTATTATTTTTTTGCCCAAACCTCTTTTTTGATACTTAGGGTCCACAAAAATCGAAAACAAATATGTTTCATCTTCTTTATCTAAATATGGTCCTATGGCGCCACAGGCAACTATATTACCATCCTCTTCAATAACATAAAAAGAGGAATCCCTAGAATTATCTAAAATATTTTGAGGTGTCAATCTATTTATTAGATCTTCTATATACTCTTTAGAATAGTCATCTTTATTTGTAATTCTTAAAGTTTTTGCCATTAAGTTTGACACATCTATTGCATCAGTTTCTTTAAATTTTCTTATTAACATACATTCACCGCGTAATATCTACTATATTATTTTTTATTTTTATATTGAGGGTTTGATTTTAAAAATCTTTCTCCGTCACTTCGGCCAAGTCTATAAAGCTCATCTAACTTTTCTGGATCTTTCTCAACTCTACTTACTTTTATTTTTTTAGAAGGTCTTATTACTTTTGCAATATTATCTTTCTCTAGCTCGTATAATCTTTGCATTTGCCCATTATACATAATGTGCCTGTCTCTTACAGCTTTGGCAAAATTAGGATAATCTTTTTTATAAAACATATTCGTAAGCCTTGGTGGCAGTGGTTTTTTTACATAATCTTCTGGTTTAGTTAATATAACAACTAAGGAATCATAACCATTCTCGAGCATGTATTCATAAGGAATGCTGTCTACAACAGCACCATCCATATAAAGCTTATTATCTATTTTTACTGGCTTTGATAAAAAAGGCATTGATCCAGACGCCCTTAATAGATCCATCTGTTTAAACACACTTGTAATTTTGCAATACTCAGGCTTACCAGTTTCTATATTTGTCATTACGGCATAGAAAGGAACTTTTGATTTTTTATAAGTTTCATCATCAAAGACATCTAATTCAAATGGTACTTTCTCATAAGCATATTCAGTGCTTATAAAATTTCCAGTCTTTATATATGGAATTATTCCCATATAGTCCTTGTCGCTATTATATTTTTTATTATATCTGATGACGCGGCCATTTTGCTTGGATAAAAAATTTACACCAAATAGTGCACCTGCTGAAACCCCAATTATTCCATCAAAATTAAGATTATTTTCTAAGAATACATCTAGGACCCCAGCAGTGTAAACACCACGCATTGCCCCGCCTTCTAAAACTAAAGCTGTCTTCATCTTTAACCCCACTTATAAAAATTCTAACTATACTATTTACTTATTTTGTTATTTGCTTTCGCTAAAAATTTCTCACTATCAATTACGAATCTTTCGTGAGTTCCTTCACCAACTAGTCCCACTTCATCATAAACTTTAGCATTAAATACCAGTCTACGCCTATCAACTTCTATAAGTTCTGTTTCACAAGTAACTTTCATTCCTATAGGTGTAGCTGCTACATGTGATACATCTAGTTTTGTTCCTACAGTAGCTTCTCCATCTTTTAAATAATCTGCAACTGAAAGTAAAGCAGTCTCCTCAATAAGTGCAATCATAGAAGGAGTTGCAAATACAGGTAGAGTTCCACTTTTTAAAGCTTCAGCTGTATTTGTGTTATCAACCATTAATGTTTTTTTACCTTTAATTCCTATATCCATTTAAACGCTCCTTAATATAATTAATTATTTTAAAAACTAATCACAATATTTTAATAAATTACAGTTCTTTCTCGTATAAATAATCCATGTCGTGAAATTCATCTTTAAATTCTTTTATAAGTTTGTAACCCATTTTTTCATATAGACCTTTGTGTCTAGTTAGAAGATGAATAGTCTTTACTCCGCTTATTTCTTCTGCATATTTTACAAATTCTCTTGAAAGACCTCTTCCTCTATACTCAGGATCTACCCATAGCATGGCAATAAATCTATCATATTCTGGAAGTTTTATATAATCTTGATTTACAATTGTGAAAAATCCAATTATATTCTCATCGTCTTTAACATAAAAAATTCTTGCATCATCACCGAATTTTTCATTAATTGTATTCGTTGAAGTAACTTTATAGAGTAGTTTGGCAGCTCCCCACTCAATTCCTTTGATATATTCTAAAAACTTTTTATCTTCTAAATTATTTTTATATTCTATTATCTTCATCTTTTCTCCCAACATTTCTCAATGTCCATACTGCGAACATAGATTATATACCCGTAAATAGATGATTAAAAAATTATTAGCAAATAATAATTAAATTTATCCCAACAAACTTTTCTCCAACAACACAAGATTCATATCAGGTATTCCGTTAAATGTAGTTGGAACTATTGCTATCTCTTCAAATCCTAAATTTTTATATAAAGCTCTCGCCTTTAGATTTTTTTCATTTGTATCAAGTCGAAGTTCGCTACATCCTTTTTCTTTTGCGTACTCTTCATAGAATTTAACAAAATCAACTCCGATACCCTTTCCATTGAATTTAGGATCTACAACAAGTGTATGGATAACGCATACTTCTATGTCTTTTGCATCATATTTCCATGGAGCATTTACATAGCTTTCGTCCTGAATTTTATTTATAATAGCCGCTGCAATAACTTTCCCTTCATGTTCATACACAAATA
>NZ_JBMNPQ010000104.1:0-3737 GCF_050943655.1 Peptoniphilus sp.
TTATATTTATTCGAAAAACAACAAGACCCATCCAATTACCACGCATAAGATGATTTGAATAGGTCTTAGTATAATGAATTTAATTCTTTAATAACAAAAAAGTAATTCCAGTATCTTTTTAGTTAAAACTGTTAATCCAATTTATTTTATATTTTAATTGAAAATTTATCCAACTCTTGTTCCATTTGGTACAGTTTTTTCTGGTACTGCTAAGACTGGAATTATCCCATCTTCATAGCCAATATCAAATAACATTCCATGTGACTTAATTCCAAACATTTCCTTTGGTTCTAAATTTACAACAAATAGAGCTTGTTTACCTTCAACTTCCTTTTTTGGATCTTCTCTTTCCTGTTTCATTCCACATAGAATTGTCCTTTTGAAATCTCCAAAATCAACTGTAAATTTCACTAACTTATCTGAATCTACAACATCTTCTACTAAAATTATAGTTCCAACGCGTATATCAATTTTATCTAAATCATTAATATTAATATTTGCTTTTAATTCTGACATCTATATACCTTCCGTATATCTTAAAAATATTTATTATTTTTCCAAAGATTCTATTAATAGTTCAGCAACTCTTCCACCTGATACTGTATTTTGTCCAGTTATTAACTGTCCATCCTTTACAGCAAAACAAGTAAATGGATCTGCCTTTTTAAAATCTGCTCCACGTTTGATTGATTCATTTTCAGTTCCAAAAGGTACCACTTTATCTTTGCCAATTAATTCTTCTTCTTTTTGTGTAAAACCAGTAATCTTTTTTCCGTCAATTAGATTTTTACCAGATTTATCTTTAATATTGAGAAGTCCTGCAACACCATGGCAAACTGATGTTACATATCCACCATCTTCAAAAATATTTATAGCAATATTTTGTAACTCTTTATTGTCTGGAAAGTCCCAAACTACTCCATGTCCTCCAGTATAGTAAATAGCATCATAATCATCTGGACTTATATCACCAGGCTTTAAAGAATTTGTTAAAGCGCGATCTTTAAAATCATCACTTTCTAACATAGCCTTAGTTTCTGGACTAAAAAATTCATCTTTTAGACTTTGTGGATCTATAGGGACCTCTCCACCCTTTGGACTAACATAATCAACTGTGTATCCATGTTTTTGTACTTCTCTAACAAAATCAGTAGCTTCATTTAGCCAAAGACCTGTCTTTTCAGGATTGTCACCATATGTTGATTGATTAGTTAAAACAACTAAAATTTTATTCTTTTTCATCTTTCTCTCCATTTCTTTTATCTCAAAATTAAAACACTCATTATCGTTAAGTTCCATATATATTTATGAAATCCCTTTAAATAACTTACCCAATTTAGATAAAATAAATATGACTTATTACAATAAAATAATTTCTATTTTGTACAATAAAAAAGTGACGCGAAGTTTTACACTAAACGTCACTAATTTTTGATATTATTAAATACTTAAAAAATTATTTTATAAAATTAAAACTAACAAATTAACTTCTTGGTCAAAGCGTCTGTCTATGACCTTAATATATTTTCCATATTTTTTCCTCTGGCAAGCTCATCTATAAGCTTATCCAAGTATCGAATCTTTTGCATCAATGGGTCGTCTATATCCTCTACCCTAATTCCACAAACTACACCTTTTATTTTATTTGCGTTTGGATTTAATATTGGTGCTTTATCAAAAAATTCTCGATAAGTTATTTCTTTTTCACGAATATCATTTAATTGATTCTCATCATATCCAGTTAACCAAAAAATAATTTGATTTACATCATCTCTACTTCGATTCTTTCTTTCCGCCTTTGCAACCAAAAGTGGATACACCTTTGAAAAAGGCATCTCAAAAACTTTTTCTTTTTTCATTTACTTCCCTCTTCCAATTTCTTAGCTTCTCTTGCTACTTTTATTATAAGCTTCTCGTCTATTTTTCCATACGGAATTTGTATGGTTCCCTTTGATGTTTTATAGCAAGCCAATTCTTCTTTTAAGGTTTCAATAACTTCAGGCCCTGGATAAATTCCAATATGGTTTTTAAATGCAGCAAAATGAATTATATTTTTATTGTTGTAAAAGGTAGGCATAGACCAAGAAATCTTTTCCTTCGAGCATTCTAGTTCTTCTTTTAATAGATTATAAACTTTATATAATTCTTCTTTCTTGTCTCCTTCAAAACTATCAATATACTCTTTTATAGTTTTAGGTTTCTCCTTACAAAAGTGACTTTGGTTCTGTTTTTTAAATTGTCTTCCACAGTTTGGACATGTCCACATTAAATCACCTTTTTCCTCTCTCTTATTGTAACTTCGACCTCATCTCCAAAACTTTTTTCTATTGCTTCTCTTATATCTTTTCGTACACCAATTATATAATCAGGACTTCCCATCTTCACAACCTGGCCGTCGTAAGGATATCCATCGAAGGTTGCATGAACAAGAAGTCTTCCCTTTCCATAAATTTCTTTTATATTATATGGGACAATAATATAAGCTGCATCCATATCCCCATTTTGTATTATCTTTGCCTTAAATTTTAATTCCATGTATTACCACTTTCTTATAAAATATTAATTAAAGATATTATAATTATAGAAATTACCACAAGAGTCTGTGAAATAATTTATACCGAAATTAATTATAGAATAAATGTATAGTAAAATTCATTTCGCTGGGATTTAATTAAATTCTATTCATTAAATCTAAAATATTTTGCTCTATCTTTTTTATAATAATTTTAAATTCTTCATCTGATTTTCCCGTAGGATCTTCTAGTTCCCAATTATCATCAAATGGTCGTCCTATAAAATGGCAAGAGACATTACATCCCATAGATATCACAATATCTGGATTTGGTATATCTGATATTAGTTTGGAATATTGCGTTTTTTCCATGTCGATAGTGTATAAATCTTTCATAATGCGAACTGCATCTTGGTTAATTTGAGGCTTAACTTCAGTTCCAGCTGAATAACTTTCAAAAACATCTGCTGCAAAATATTTCCCTAACGCTTCCGCAATTTGACTTCTACAAGAATTATGTACACAAATAAAAGCTACCTTTTTCTTACTCATAAAATGGACACCTGTCCTTAATACATTGCATATTTAAACTTGAAAATTCACACTTTGTATCATCATATTCGAGTTTAGTATCGTAATGACAATTAATGTATTCTACTCCATATTTAAAAGCAACTTGTGCATCCCTCTTACAACATCTAGGCCCATTTACTTCTCCTAAATTTTTAATTGCTTTATATATAAACTCCATGTGATCTCCCCAAGTCCCATCATTTGATAAAGGCCCTGTACCATCAATTATTGATAGAGCAGCTCCAATAGAAGTAATTGCACCGCATACACCCCATAAACCGCACATAGCACCAGGCATTTTTAGCCCTTCTTGTTTTAATTTTAAAAGTGCATCATCTAAATCGATATCGCCACCGGCATTTTTATAAGCTACAAGTATACCTGCTCCATCTAATACGTGGTGCTCTGGACCATGCATATTTATATAATCATTTTGGGCAATATTTTTAAAAATTGTATGAGGATTAACACTTTTTTGTTCTTTTATGTCATTTATTATTAATTTAGATTTTTCCTCTATATTCACTATTGTTTCCTGCACCAAAAAATTTTATCTTTTATCATTATATCAAAAACTTGGCGTAACTAAATATAACAAACTCAATTCAATTATTTTGATAATTTTTAAAAAGTAAGCTTGTTCATCTTCATC
>NZ_JBMNPQ010000105.1:0-3709 GCF_050943655.1 Peptoniphilus sp.
TAACAATTTATATATTAAAGATGAAGACTCTCCAGCTGTGAGAGTCTTGAATTTAATACTCAATACTTCAATAGAAAAAGGCGCAAGTGATATACACTTTGAGCCTTTATTTGAAGATGTGTTAATTCGCATAAGAGTTGACGGCTCTTTAATTGAGCTTAAAAGAATAACAAAGTCACTATATGCTCAGGTGATTTCTAGAATTAAAATTCTTTCATCCCTTGATATTTCTGAAAAGAGACTTCCACAAGATGGACGATTTACTTATGCTTTTGAAAATGATGATATCGACATAAGAGTTGCGACAACTCCAACGGGAAACGGAGAAAAAGTTGTGCTTAGGATTTTAGATATTCAAAGAATTTCTTACACGCCTGAGGGAATTGGACTAAATGGAGATAATTTAGAAAAAGTCTTAAGGCTTATAAGTCAACCGTCTGGTTTAATACTTTGTTGTGGACCAACTTCTTCAGGAAAAACTTCTACGCTTTATACAGTTCTTAGAAAGTTAAAAAATTCTGATATAAATATCATGACTATTGAAGATCCAATTGAATATAAAATTGAAGGAATAAATCAAATCGAAGTAAATCCAAACACTGGTCTTGATTTTGAAAAGGGACTTATGGCAATTTTAAGGATGGATCCTGACAAAATTATGATTGGTGAGATTAGAAACACAAATACAGCAAATATTGCAATTTCATCTTCAATCACTGGACATTTAGTTCTTTCGACACTACATACAGAGAGCTCACCTTCTTCAATAAGTAGACTTATTAATATGGGAGTGGAACCTTATCTTGTATCAGCTGGACTTATCGGTGTTATTTCACAAAGACTTATTAAAAAATTATGTCCTGAGTGCAAGAGAAAAGTAAGGAACAATTTAAAAATAATAGATACCGAATATATTTATGAACCTGTTGGATGTCCAAAGTGTCACAACGGATACTTGGGTAGGACGGCAGTCTATGAAATAATGATTGTAGATAACGAGATAAGAGAATTAATTATTAACAAATCTTCAACATCTGAAATCAAAAGAGTTGCCATAGAAAAGGGAATGAACACTTTATCTAATGAAATAATAAAAATGATTGAGAATGGCGAGACTTCTATTGACGAATATTTTAGAAATATAAATACTCTTGGTGAATTTTAATTTATCATAATTTTACTTAAGTTTGGATTTCTTATTGAGTGATAATAAAGTATAATTAATATAGATGTAATCGTTTTTATAGAAGTTGGTGGTTTATGTTATTTGAGTATAGAGCCATAAGTGGCGACGAAATCTTAAATGGAAATATTGAGTCAGAAAGCTTAGACGATGCAATAAAAGCTTTAAAGTCAAAAGGTTTAAAACCTATTAAAGTAAGTGAAAATATTTCTATTAATAACAAAATAAAAGTAAATAAAGTTTTTAAAGATCATGAACTTCAAATACTCTTTAATGAGCTCTATATTTTGTTAAGCTCTGGAATAAGTATAGAGAAATCTTTTGATATTCTTGCAGAGCAGTTTTCAAAGAAAAAGCATAGCTCGTTAAATGAAATTAGTGACAATCTAAAGAATGGGAAGAGTCTTTATCAAGCAATGGATGCGACAAAGAACTTTCCAAAGTTTGTAATTAGTTTAATTTATGTTGGTGAAAGTACATCGAATCTTTTAATAGTCTTTAAAAATTTATCAAAATATTATAAGAAAAATAGCGACATTAAATCAAAAATTTTAAACGCTCTGGCCTATCCAATAATTTTACTTATTACGACTTTTGTTGTTGTAAACTTTTTAATTTCAAATGTAATTCCAGGGTTTAATGATATTTTTGAAAGTGCAGGCTCAAGCTTACCTTTAATCACAAGGATAATCATGAATGTCTCAGAGTTTATGCAAAGATATAATCTTTTAATTCTTGTTGCAATACTACTTGTTCTGTTGTACATAATATATCTAAAGAATAGTAGACCAAAAAAGCTACACGCATTTTATCTTAAAAGTAAATTTTATAGAAGTGTAAAGACTTTAAATTTTTCATTTAAGATGGAAGTCTGTTTAACTTCAGGCATGACTCTTGATAGAAGTTTAAATATCATAAGTGACATGGAAGAAAATGTGGCATTAAAAGAAAAATACGCATCTATTATAACTAGCATAAAATCGGGCAACTCTCTGTGGGAGAGTTTAGAGTGTATTGGAATATTTCCAGAAATTTTTATTTCACTTGTTAGAGTTGGTGAAGAGTCATCAAGTTTAAGGGAATCTTTTAAGACTTGTACTGAGTTTTATGAAGATGATTTGGACAGTGATTCCAAAAAATTCTTAAATGTTTTGGGACCAGTTTTAATAATTATCTTATCTTTTATTGTTGGTTTTATTGTTTTAGGAATTGCACTTCCAATTTTCGACATGGTAAATCAATTCTAGAAAATAAATCAAAAATTACTTAAGCGCGCAAATATTTTGGGAGGAGTATATGAAAAAATTTTCAAAGAAAAATAAGGGATTTACATTACTTGAGCTTGTAATAGTAATAGCGATTATTGCGATTTTAATTTCTGTTGCGACGATGAAATATTCAAATGCGAACCTTTCTGCACAGGCAGTGGCACACAATTCAAATGTAAAAGTTTTGAAAAATGCTGGTATCTTATTTTTAGTCGATAATCCAGAACATACTGGACCAATTACAGAAGAAAATTTAAAACCATATCTTGACGGAGGTAAAATGCCAAAGCCAGCAAAAGCGTTAAAAGTTAAAAGTGACTCTTTTAGTGTTAAAGCTGAAAATGGCGACATAGTAGTAACACCAGGCACTGTCAAAGTCGCAGGCAACGAATTAGTAAAAGATGAATAATATTATTTTACTATTTATCTATTTTTTAATATTTATTTTTGGTGCGTCAATTTCTTCCTTCTATCAGCTCTTCTACTACAGAAGAGAGAAGGGTGAAGATTTTATATTTAAAAGATCTTATTGTGAAAATTGCAATGAGACTCTCAAAACAATTGACCTCATTCCAGTTTTTTCTTATTTAATTAACAGAGGAAGATGTAGATACTGTGGCGGGAAGATAGGAAGAGAAAAATTTATTCTTGAACTTGTCACAGGACTACTTTCTCTTCTTGCAGTTTTAAAATATGGTCTAAGTATTCGTTTAATTTTTATAATTTTAGAAGTTGCAACTATAATATCCATTGGCTACATTGATCTTAGTAGTGGATATATTTATAATCTCGATGTTTTTATTTTATTTATAACTGAATTTATATCAAAGATATATTTTGGTGAAGATTTTTTTGTGACATTTAAATTAGCACTTGTTCTTGGTGTGATATTTTTCTTAATTTATTTTTTTACTGGCATGATGGGACTTGGCGATGTCATATATTCTGCTGCCATTGGTTTTATTTGTAAGAGTTCCTATGAAGTTTTATTATTTTTTAATATTTCCTTTATCTCTGCTGCCATAGCTTCTGTCGTACTTATTATTCTAAAGAAAAAGAAGATGAAGGACTCAATATCTTTTGGGCCCTATATGAGTCTTGCAACTGTTGCAATATTGTTTTTAAGGTGAATTATGTTTGAAGAAAATTGTATTATAAAAATAAAAGATGGTTTTTTCCACTACATAAATTTAAAATCAAATGATAAATCAAAGAAATTTTATATACCTTATTCCATTTATAGAGATGGGGTTATCTT
>NZ_JBMNPQ010000106.1:0-3685 GCF_050943655.1 Peptoniphilus sp.
TTTTTTAACTACTTTCTCATCTATCTTTGTATCAACTTCAACAGTTAGTGTTACTATTTGAGTAAGTTCGTCCTTTTCTGTATTAATAGATTCTATATTTAAATCACTTTCATTAAGAGCAGTAGAAACACTTGCTATTACTCCCTTTTGTTCATTGTATTTAAAAAGTAGAGTAGGATATTTTCCGTCAAACTCGACGTCAATTCCGTTAATGTTAACAAGTATCATGTTTCCACCACCAATGGAAGAACCAATTATATACTCTTCTTCCCCATCAGCATATGTAAAGACAATCTTTACAGTGTTTGGATGGTATTTTTTACCAAGATCACATGGAATAAATTTATAATTTATACCTCTTTCTTCTGCTATGTGGAAAGAATCTCTTAGGGAATCGTCATAAGTTTCAAATCCCATTATTCCTCCAAGAAGAGCCTTGTCTGTGCCATGTCCCTTATAAGTATGTGCAAATGAGCCGTGAAGGTAGAAGTCTACCTTTACCCATCCTGGTCTTGATACTCTTGCTGCCACTCTTGCAATTTTACACGCACCTGCTGTGTGTGATGAAGAAGGACCAACCATTATTGGACCAAGTATTTCGAAAGAACTATACTCTTTCATTAAGTAAATCACCTCTATATTAAAACTAATAATTCAAATAAAAACATTTCCGCTTAATATTATACTAGAAAGAAACACATTTGTACACGTGAAATTGACACAGTTTGAAAGTAATACGCTTTCCTCACTTTTGTGATTTAATGATTTTAAAATTCTTTCCTTTATTTAAACTAAGTTTAGAATTTACTGCTCCATCTCTCGCACCGTTCTCACATTCTAATCTCTAGAAGCTTTTAGTTTGTGAAATTTTTAATTCCACTATGTGGATTATAGATCATTTATAAAACAATCGCTTTCAGGCATAATTGTACGCTTTAAAGTCCAAAATTGAATTTTTTCGCCAAAATTTTAATAAAAAATATAAGTTTTCATTGGTTTTTTTATCAGTTTTATTAAATTTGTAAATTTCACAAAGTCCCAAGTCCAATAAAAATTTTAAAATGTTTTAGATGAGCAAATCGCTTTTCGCAGATAAACTTAACTTCTAACAATACTTAAAGTCATCGCGTTAAAATTTACTATAGTGCCCTAAACCGTTTTTCCTTTAAAGGAAAACTGGATTGATAAAAATTCAATAATCCATTGAAATTAACATTGTTCTTCGGTACAATTATATGGTACTTTTATATTATTTAGGAGGTTATTATGTCAAAGAAAGTAAAAGACAATAATGATGTCGGCAGCTTCCTGAAAGGTGTTGAAAAGGTTGGTAATGCGCTTCCGCATCCAGCGATGATCTTCGTAATTCTTTCAGTAATCGTAATCATCATCTCACATTTCGCAGCTAAATCTGGCATGCATGTTACATATTTTGATGCAAAAGCTGGAGAAGAAGTTACAAAAGAAGCAGTTTCACTTTTAAACTGGGAAGGTTTAAGATTTATATTTAACTCAGCAACAGATAACTTTACAAGTTTTGCTCCACTAGGAACAGTTCTAGTAGCTATGCTTGGTGTTGGTGTAGCTGAAAACAGTGGTCTTTTCTCATCAGTTTTAAAGAAAATGTTATCTAATGTAAACCCTACTCTTCTTGCTGCAACAGTAGTTTTTGTTGGGGTTATTTCAAATATAGCAAGTGATGCGGGATATTTAATTGTAGTTCCACTAGGTGCACTTATTTTTGCTAATGCAGGACGTCATCCACTTGCTGGTATTGCAGCTGGATTTGCCGGAGTTAGTGGTGGTTTCTCAGCAAACCTTATTATTGGTACAACTGACCCACTTTTAACTAATATCACTAATGCGGCACTTAAGGCTAGTAAAATTGATGTACAACTTGCTCCAACTTGTAACTGGTACTTCTTAATTGCTTCAACATTCTTAGTTACAATTATCGGTACTCTTGTTACTACAAAAATTGTTGAAAAGAACTTGGGAGAATACCAAGGAGAATATGAGCCAGACAACACTCCTCTTACAGATGTTGAACTTAGAGGACTTAGAAACGCAGGTATAAGCGTGCTTATCTATATTGTTATTATGGCACTATTAATGTTCCCTGAAGGAGCTCCTTTTAGAACATTCGACGAAGTTGCAAACGCAGTAAACCTTAAAGAGTTCTTGGGACATGGACTAATTCTTGCACTACTATTATTATTCTTAATTCCAGGTATTGCTTATGGAAAAACTGTTGGAACAATTAAAAATTCACAAGACCTTGTTAAACACATGGCAGATGCAATGTCAGGTCTTTCTGGATTCTTAGTTCTTGCATTCTTCTGTGCACAATTTGTTGAGTACTTCTCACAAACAAACTTAGCACTTATACTTGCAAAAAACGGTGCAGACTTCTTAAAGTCAATTAACCTTAACGGAGCGCCACTACTTATACTATTCATCTTAGTATCAGCATTCATAAACCTATTTATCGGATCAGCTTCTGCTAAATGGGCAATTATGGCTCCAATATTTGTGCCAATGATGTATGAAATTGGTCTTTCTCCAGCACTTACACAAGTTGCATATAGAGTTGGAGACTCATGTACAAACATCATCACACCACTTATGGCATACTTTGCAATGGTTGTAGTATTTATGCAAAAATATGACGAAGATGCTGGACTTGGTACACTTACTTCAATGATGCTTCCATATTCCCTATCTTTCTTAGGCGCATGGACAATATTCTTAGTAATTTGGTACTTACTTGGAATTCCAGTAGGACCAGATGCACCACTTCATGTTGCAGATATGGCAAGTCTATTGATGTTTTAATATTAATTAAAGAAAAACTGATTGGGAATATCCTAATCAGTTTTTTTGTTGCCATATTTTGTTGTTATCTCAAAATTTATTAAACAAATCAGCCTACTCCAAAGTCTGTAATATTAAATAGAATATCTACCTTTGGATCGTCTTCTAAATATCTGTAGTTTTCGTAGAACCACTTAACTAATTCATCGTCTCTTTTCACATCTGTAGAATTTTCTTCAAAAATATTTACAGTCGCGTGATCGAAGTTTTTAATAATTTCCATATCCCTTGCAATGCTCTCTTTAGTCTGACCCTTTATACCGACCATGATGCATGGTGAGTCAAAATATTTTTTTACTTCTTGCCAATTTGTAAAGCTTGCACCTTTTTTTAAATAATTTTCTCGAAAATCATTGTCAAAAGTTTCAACACCTGTCTTAAAAGTTATTGGAACGCCAAAGTAGTCTCTAATCTCATCCAACCTATGTCGATAAATCCAGTGAGCTTCAAAAAATAGTCTCTTTATATTCTTCTCATCGACAACTTTTTTAATTGCCGCCATAGTTTTATCTGTAAGCTCAAAGACAGATGCCGAGTCGATAACTTCTAAAACTTGAAATTCGCCCGTCACATTCTTTAAAACTTCAAGATTAACCTCATCTATATAGTCCTCATCGACTTCATTGTCGTTAATATAGTCGCAAAAGATGCACTTACCCCACTTGCATGGCTTTGCCTTTAAGAGAACAATCTCTCTTTTTGTTTTATTTAAAATTTTTGAATATCTATTGATAAAATCACCACCTGTTATATACTGATTATATAATATAAAGAGGAGGAAAATCATGAATTTTGCATTTAATTCTTACTT
>NZ_JBMNPQ010000107.1:0-3683 GCF_050943655.1 Peptoniphilus sp.
AATTTTATATATCTTATTCTCTAGCTTATTAAATTTGGCAAAAACGTTATAATTTGTGGAACAAAAGCTAGAATCAATACAGCAACTAGTTCAATAACTAAAAATGGAACTACACCTTTAACAATTTCATTAAAGCTCAATCCTGTTATAGAGCTAGCAGTAAATAAATTGTATCCAAAAGGAGGAGTTACATACCCAATAACTAAATTTATTACGAAAACCATTCCTAAATGCAATGGATCTAACCCTAATTCTATACCTAATGGAACCAATACAGGTGCTAATATTATAATTGCTGCAACTGTGTCCATTAAAGCTCCAACGAAAAATAGTATCAACATTAACACTAATAGATATGAAACTTTTGTTGTCAATAATCCTCCTAATGTGTTGTTGATTAGTTCTCCAACATTTGTTACTGACATAATCCAAGATAATAGATTTGCTGCTCCCATGATAATTCCTACCATAGCCGCTGTCTCCATTGAATTAAGTAAGGCTTGTGGAATTTCTTTTATTTTCATCTCTTTATAAATAAAAATACTAAGTATTAAAGCATACGCTACACCAACAGCAGCTGCTTCGGTGGGAGTAAAGATCCCCGCATATATGCCTCCTAAAATTATAATTGGTAAGCATAGTGCTCCAAGTGCTTCCCATGTACTCTTCATTAATCTTTTAAAAGAAAACTTACTTTTATTCTCTTGCTTATTATTTGGGTTCTTCTTAATTATAACTAAGTTAACACAAATAAGTAATAACATCATGAATAATCCTGGGAAAATACCCGCAATAAACATTTTTGGTATGGATAGACCCATAGTAACACCATATATAATCATCGGTATACTCGGCGGTATTATAGGACCTAAAGCTCCACCTGCTGCAGCCATACCAGCAGCTGTTTTTTTATCGTAACCATTTTCTACTAATGAAGGAATCATTATGCTTCCAATAGCAGCAACAGTTGCTGGCCCCGACCCTGTCAAGGCAGCAAATATAGCACAAGATACTATAGTTACTATCCCTAAACCTCCAGGCATCCAGCCTATCAAGCTATCTGCCCAATTAATCATTTTTTTAGAGATTCCTCCCTTGTCCATTATTTCTCCTACAAAGACAAATAATGGAATCGCTAGTAGTGGAAAAGAGTCTAAGCCTGTCACGAATCTTTGCGGAACTAATAATAATGGTTTCATCCCTGTCATTAAAAGAAATGCCATTCCAGAACCAAGTATTGACAAATAAACAGGCAGTCCAATTAAGATTAGCACGAACATAATTACAAAAACAATCCCCAACATATTTCTTAACTCCTTTCACGTTTATTTAAGTAATCTTCGTAAATATCATATATAGAATAAAATACAAGCAAAATACCAAAAACTGGTGCAGATGCAAAAACAAAAAAGTTACTAATTCTAAGCGCTGGGGTTAATTGTGTTTTGACAGCCATAGCAACCCTCGCCCCATAAATTGCAATTATTATCCCAATAATAATGCTTATAACATCACATATTCTGCTTAATACTATCTGCTTACTTTCGGAAATATTATCAGTTATTACAGTTACCTTTGCGTTAGACTTATTTTTAGTACAAAGGACTGCTCCTAGCATATTTGACCATATAAACGTATATCTAGCCAATTCTTCAGTCCAAGATAGGGAACTATTTAGAACAAACCTAGTAAAAACTTGTAAAACGCAAGCAATTATGAGAATACTAAAATTAATTATTATCAATCCATAGAGTATCTTAGTTATAATATTATTTATTTTCTTCATTATCTCACCTCTATAATCCCAATATTTCTTTTAGTTCTTTAACATATTTTTCACCAATTTTTTCCGCCCTCATATCATAGAAATCTTTAAATGCATTTTGAAATGAATCTATATCTACATCTGTTACAATATCCATGCCTTTTTCTTCCATTTCTTTTAACATTCTTTCTTCATTTTCTTCATTACTGATTCTAGTCTGTTCTCCAGCCTTTATAGCACATTCTTCCAGTATTTTTTGCTCATTAGGATCTAAGTCATCAAATATAGATTTCGAAACACAAAGGATTAAAGGTGAGTAAAAGTGTCCTGTTTTATTAAAACAGTGTGCTACTTCTGCAAATCCATTTGAATATGCCACACTTGTTGGAACATCTAATCCGTCTATAGTACCTTGTTGCAATCCTGTTATGGTTTCTGACCACGCCATTGGAACGGCGTTTGTTCCAAGTCTTTTATAGGTTTCTAAATATGTCTCAGTCTCCATAGACCTTATTTTTAAACCTTTAAAATCTTCAACTTTTCTAACCTCATCATTTAGAGTTATCAAATGCCTAAATCCACCTTCACCGTAAGAAAGAGCCTCTATTCCATAATCCTTATATATATCTAGTATTTCTTGTCCGAGTTTACCATCCAACACTTTCTTAGCTTCTGAGGAATCTTTAAAAATAAAAGGTAAGTCAAAAAGTCCCGCTTCTGGTATATATCCACTTATGTAAGCATTTGTCATTATAGCCATATCAGTCGTTCCAATTTGTAATCCTGTAAACATTTCACCTTCTTGCCCTAACTGTCCGGAACCTTTTAGATCAATTTTTATTTTCCCTTGAGTCTCTTCACCAACCAAATCCGCAAAAGTTTTTGCATAAATATAATATGGGTCTGTCTCCTGAGCTGCTGTGGTAAAACCTATTTGGAAAACTTTCTGACTACTTTCATCTTTCTTACTACATCCAGTAATCATTACTATTACTATTAACAGTAAGTACCAAATTTTTTTCATAAAACTCTCCTTTCAAATTCTCATAATTAACTCACCAAAAATTTTGGTGTAGTTTTTATCATTTTTTCTATGTCAGTTTCATTCACACCATTATTAAGCAAAAATTCTATAACTTTAATCATAGAGTCTAATGGACTATCTTTATTAACGATACCTCGGTCCGTGCTAATAAATATATTTTCAAAATTAAGCCTTTTCATGGTTCCTAAAAATTCCTCTATGTTACAGTCACCATCGTCTAAATTAGCCCAAACTTTTTCCAAAAATACACCAGATTTAGCTAATTTTATTTGCTCTTCGACATCTATCTTTGTTCTAACCCAATCAGGATGAGTTAAAATAATTTTTACATTATTTTTAATTGCTTCTCTGCATAAAATTAGACTCTCATTAATATCTAGATGACCAGTAGCAAGACATGCATTATATTTTTTACAAATATCAAATATTTCAAAAATCTCACTTTTCATCTTTCCATTATCATTGAGAATAGATAAACCTTTTCTTTTAAAAAAATCTCCTTCCATATTTCCGAATTTCAATGAATTTTTTGCATCCCTAGTAGGCATCCAAACCATCTTTCCACCTAACCTTAATGTAGATTCAACAGCATAGGGATTAAAACCACCAACAGTTTGATTAAGTACAATCCCACCATAAGCGATAGTTTCAAAATCAAAATGTTCATTTATCAAATTTGCTCGACCTGCTGTGGATTCATAATGATTCTTTATCATTACTCCGCCCATATGATATTCACTTGCTATGCTAATTAAATCTATGTCATCAATCAATCTTTTAAAATGAGATGGTTTGCTATGAACATGTAGATCATACGAATCTTTAAGTAGTCGTTTTATGTAATCTTTCATTGTTCTTACATCCCCCTTTTAT
>NZ_JBMNPQ010000108.1:0-3654 GCF_050943655.1 Peptoniphilus sp.
ATCACTGTAACATCAAAAACTTATACACAAAGCATTACTAATTTATTTAACTACTTTCCTATCTGCTAAATTAATCAGTACAAAATAAATTAAAAAACCATATTAAAGCCTCGCTAATTAAATTTAACTCTACGAACTTTTCTATTATTATAACTATTATCCACGTAACAAAAGCTATTTTTAGCCCATTTTTTTTCATTATTCCCTCTCTTTTAATCGATGAAATAATTTTAATTTCTAGATAAACTCTATATTATTTATTATAAGGCATTTTCTTTAGATTACATCTAAATTGTGAGTTATTGTTTAAATTATATAATAAAAAACCAAGGATTTCTCCTTGGCATGTTAAATATATAAAATTATTAGAACGCAGAGTTTCTAAGCACTTCTTCGCCATATCCTCCTGCTTGTGGTAGTGGCATATTTGTTGAGTTTGGTGCTCTAAATAGTCTTATTGGTCTCGCGCCAGCTTCTCTTGCTGCTAAGACATCGTCGTCGCTATCTCCGTAGTGGATTGATACATTGTGTTTTTTAATGTAGTATGACTTGTCATATTTAAATCCATCTCTTGGAGTTTCGGCAGTATACTCAATTGGGTTTACTTCCTTCATTTCAAAGTAATTTTTTAAGTTATTGGCAGTTTTGTCAAGGTATCCTTCTTTGTACATGCTTCCTCTAGTTCTGCCAGTGATGAAGTAAATATTGTCTCCTCTTTCCATGTGCATCTTGATTAATTCTTTTGCAGAAAGTTTTGGTATTGAGTGTGAGTCCCCTTCGAGTGCAACATAGTCCCAGAATTTTTGATCTTTTAAAAAGTCAAAGCTACCTGGTGTTAGTACAGTCTTTCCGTATTGAAAATATTGGCTTGAGAAAAGTAGAGTGTCGTCAATGTCAAAACTTACATTAATTGGGCCCTTGTCCTTTAATGAGTTTTTGATATCTTCCACTGATACATATCTCACAAAAGCGGCGTCACTTTGTACCGTAACTCCCGGCTGAGTGTACTTAACTTTTGGGCCTGCTGCAAATGTCGCCATTGGCATTGCAAGTGATAGTGATAGTGCAATGGCTGTAGAAACTTTTAATACTTTATTTTTTATTTTCATAATACACCTCCAAGGTGAATATAACATTTAAATAAAGTAATGTAAACTATTTTTTACAATATGTTCTATTATCGTCCAAATTATTTAATCTGTTTTATTATAAAATTAAAAAAACCAAGGTCTTCCTTGGTATGATCTTGGCAAATCTCAAGAAATCTCATCTCATTACAGAAATTGGGAAGGTTCATACTTTTGTAAATCTGAAAAACGCAAACTCGCTTGCGCTCGAACAGTGCGTTTTTCGGGCGATTTACTTCAAGTTGAACTTCCTACAATTTCTTCCATAGGATAAGATTTCTTTGGAGCTTTGCTACTCTATCAAAAGTCCAATTTAAGTTTTCCTTGGTTTTATATTATTAATTGGTACCATTCATACTCTTATATCTCTCGATATTTGAGTCGTTTAAAAATTCATATGCTGCGTTTACCTCTTGGAATTTTTCTTTCGCGCCCGGTTCTTTATTTAAGTCTGGGTGATATTTTTTTGCCATCTTCCTGTAGGCAAGTTTTACTTCATACTTGTCGGCATTGTAATTTACTCCAAGTGTGTCGCAGGCCTTTTCGTATTGCTGTTTAAATCCCATGCCCATGTTTGGCGCATGTCCTTGATTCCCACCGGTGTAGTTTTGGTAATCCCCTGCATTATACCCGCCGAAGTTTCCATTTCCAAAGAAGTCCTCAAAGTCTTCGAAGTTATCGAAAGTTGTCCAAGTAAATCCACCAAATTCTCTAAACCTTTTGTTGAATTCCTCTTCTCTTTTCTTCCTTCTCTCCTCTTCTTGTTTAAGTCTTTCTCTTTCCTTCTTTTGCCAATAGGCGTGGCTGTAGCCGGAGATGTTTTCAAATTCATTTTCTTCCCCATAGAGGTAGTGCTTTGCCCTGTCGTAGAAATATTCTGTCACAGTGTAGTGAGCATATTCTAAAAATGAAACTGAAATTGATCCAAGAGTTGGCACAATTAGAGCCAAAATAATTATTGGGAATACCCAGCTTCTTCCTATGGCGACCCAAGATAGTGGATTTAAGAGTATAAAAATTAACAAACATCCACCCATGGATAGAATTACCAAGAAAAATTGTCTAAGTGTAGAAAATAAATCTACAAAAATATTTACTATTACTATTAATAATGTTAGGAGAACGTCTAGAACTTTGCCGACGCCCCTGAAAAAATGTCCCTTTATTTTATTCATCTTTCATCCTTTTTTTGTAATCTGCTATAAATTTATTGTCCTCCACGACGAGGTCATCTTCATTCGCCAAAAACTCCATGTGATGGCGAAGTTCGTGTAAGAGCACATCACGAAGTTTATCTTTAAGTTCATCTCTACTTAAATATCCATACATCTTCATGAAGGATCCATAATATATTGTAATCATGTTGCCGAGAATGGACCTTTGGTACTCGCCCATAATTATCAAGTGCTTATTTACAGACGCCTCATGATATTTTACATCCTCTGACAAAATTATTCCACCATTTAGGTGATCGAAAGCATACTTTGGAATCTCTTCGCAAATTTCATCTAAGAGTTCTTCTACTTCATCAATTCTAGACATATCGTAATCTATGTAATCACCATCAAAAGGCATTTTGTCACTCCTTTAAAAAAACTCTAAAATCAAACTTCGTTGATTTATAGAGTTAGTTTATCACAATTATTTAATTTTTTCACTCTTAAGCTACAAATACTCCGCCAAAGTTTTACCCGGAACAGAATCCAAAAGTCTTACTGTGTATTCATCCTTTGGATTTTCAAAAATATCTTCGCTTTTTCCATACTCAATTAGCTTTCCACTTTTCATAACAAGCAGGTCATCTGAAATGTGACGAACGACAGAGAGGTCGTGGGATATAAATATTATTCCAAGTCCAAAGTCATCTTGAAGCTGTTCCAAAAGATTTATGATTTGCGCCTGTATGGACACATCAAGAGCAGATGTTGGCTCGTCTGCCACGATAATTTGTGGATCAACTGCAAGAGCTCTTGCAATGGAAATTCTCTGTCTCTGACCACCTGAAAATTCATGAGGGTATCTGTCCATGTGAGCTTTAGTAAGACCACATATTTCCATGGTCTCTAGCACCTTTTTGTCAATTTTCTTTTTGTCTCTTTCTCCCAAAAGATTTCTAATTCCCGATGCAATTATCTCTTTACATGTCTTTCTTGGGTTAAGAGATGAGTAAGGATCTTGAAAGACCATTTGAATGTCTCGTCTAATCTCGCGCAGCTTCCTTTTATCTGCCTTTAGAATATCTATATCTTTATAGATTATCTCGCCTTCTGCATCATTATATAGACCCATTATACATCTTGCAAGAGTGGATTTACCCGATCCACTTTCGCCAACTATGCCGAGAGTCTTTGCTTTATTTAGTTTAAAAGATATATTATCTACTGCCAAAAACTTGTCGTGGCCCTTTTTTTGAAAGGACTTCGATACATTTTTAGCTTCTAAAATAACTTCATTCATTTTATCACCTGTATAAGAAACAGCTAACCTTGTGTCCGTCTATATCAATTTCGTGAGGCACTTCTTTTGT
>NZ_JBMNPQ010000109.1:0-3595 GCF_050943655.1 Peptoniphilus sp.
ATGGATTTAAAAGAATTAAAGAATATGTTTAAAAAAGAATTCTTACATGAACAAATTAAATCCTTTGTTATTGCCATCTTGGTGAACATAGGAATAATGTTTGTTATATCAATATTATCTGATTCTCTTACGATGAAAACTCTTTTGACTTACTACGATTATAAAATGTTTTTGATATTTTCATTAATAGTCTATGGAATAAATATGTTGATTTATGATTTCTCATTAAAGAGGATATTGGAAACACCAACCATAGAATTAATTAGAACGGAATAGAAATTTTGATAAATCGAAATATGAAAAACACTAGAATTCCATAGAACATTTTTAAAAACTAAATAAATATAAAAATCCTGATGAAGTAAATTCTTTCATCAGGATTTTTTAAAATTATTTTAAATTTTTCTCATATATTATTTTAAGACCGTCGAGGGCCAAGTTTTCTTCGTAAATAAATTTTGATGCATTATCTTCTAGCAAGAAGTCTGCATACATTCCGGTCAAAATTATTTTTATCTCGGACTTATCTAGTTTATATTCTTTAAATATGTCTTCTAAAATTCCCATGATGCTATTCTTGTATCCGTAGTAAAGTCCAGACTGCATCGCTCTTATTGTGCTGTTGCCAAGGACTTTATCAGTGTTAATTATTTCGACCTTAGGAAGTTTTGATGTCTCTTTAAAAAGTGATTTCTGCCACAAATCTATTCCTGGAATTATAAGTCCTCCAATAAATTCGCGCCTTTCATTTACAAAGTCAATTGTAGTTATTGACGATGCAGAAATTATGAGTAAATTTTTCTCGTACTTATGAGTCGCAGATACAGCTCTTGCAACTCTATCTGATCCAACTTCCTTTGGATTTTCACACTTCACATTAAGACCTGTCTTTACACCTGCTGATACAAATATTGGCGCCTTTCCAATTAATTTTTTGGATATTTCTGTGTATACAGGAACCATGTCTGGAACGACACAGGAAATAATAATGCTCTTTATATTTTTTAAAGAAATTTCTCTATCGACTAACATGAGCTTTAATAGAAGTGCAAGCTCATCTGTTGACTTTGAAGTGTCTGTCTTTAAAGAGAAGCGAGATATAAGTTTTAAATTTTTGCTTTTTTCAGAAGAATAAACTCCAAATGTTGTAAATTTATTCTCAAGATCAACGGCAATTATCATCTCAACCTCTTCCTGATTTAAGTGCCTTTACTACAGCTGTAGTTATTATTATAGAAAGTATTGCCTCTGGAATACCTGATGTTATTGACACGCCAAGGATTGCAGATTTTGCTTGGTCTAGTGGAATGTTTAGAGCTTCCACATATTTTTGAGCATAGATTAAATAAATTCCTCCAAGTACAAGGACAGTGTTTGTCATTGATCCGACAAAAGCTCCAAGTGCAATTGGAAAGTCTTCCTTTGTTGTCTTTAGGGAGTAGATAAATAATCCAACAGATAGGACAATTAATACTCCGACGAAAGTGATATTTAATGTGCTCGCACCAGTAGTGATGTTTTTATACATAAGGTAGGACAAAAATCCTATTATTGCAATCCACAAAATTTGTGTAAGTCCTCTAAGCTTTGAGCTTGAAACTTTTTTAAGTGCAGTGTATGCATAATATGATGTTACTCCAATTAAAATTCTTGGCAATACTGATATAAGCGGATTATAAAATACAAATGCCACAGGACTTGCGTTTCTTAAAATGGCATTTAATAGCGAATAAATACCAAAAATAAGTCCAACGAGTGCACCGACAACTGGTCCCTCAGCAATTCCTGCCACGATTACTGGAATGTGCATTGTAGTTGGGTTTATTAGTCCAAGTGGAATGATTCCAAGTGGAGTGAGTCCAAGCACAATGGTAATTGCACCCAGCATTGCTGCAATTACTAGCTTTCTGTTCTTGCTACTACTTCTTGTTCTGTTCAATTTTTACCTCCTGATACAGTTCCTTTGGGATACTGTTCATATTATTTGATACTGTTATAACTTACGAGGCCGCCTGCATCTTCTGCTGCATAAATTGCATTTGCTATTGAACGCGAAATGCTCTTTGCAGCCATCATGCCAATTAAATTGATATCACTTTCAATATCTCCCTTTGCAATTGTAAAGATAGTGTCTCCGTCTTGCATTGTGTGAACGGGGTTTATGCTTCTTGCATATCCGTCATGTGCCATCTGTGAGACCTTGTTACAATTTGCCTTGGTTAATTTGGCATTTGTACAAACGACTGCAATAGTTGTGTTGCAACTATTCACCTTGTTATTATAGCCACTAAAGTTCTTTTCGTAAAGGTCAATTGTAGATAAATGTTTAGAATTTTCTCTGTCATAGACTCCGGCGATTCTTTTAGATTTTTCGTAGTCGTAAATATCACCAAGTGCATTAACTGCGACAATTGAAGATACAACTACATCGCCGACCTTTACAGACGACTGACCGATTCCACTTTTCATGGCGAAGTCATTTCCTTTAATTTTTCCAACGCTTGCTCCACATCCTGCTCCAAAGTTTCCCATTGTCTTGTCGCAATCTGTTGCATTTTTAGAAGCGAGGTATCCCATCTCTTTATCTGGACGCACTTTAGCATCACCTATTGCAAGGTCAAATAAAACTGCGCCCGGCACAATTGGAACGACACCAACGCCAACATCAAAGCCTTTGTCTTTCTCTTCCAAAAATTTCATAACTCCGCCGCCAGCATCAAGTCCGTAGGCAGATCCACCAGTTAAAAACACTGCGTGGACTTTTTCTACTAAGTTCTCAGCCCTAAGTAAATCAGTTTCGCGTGTGCCAGGACCTGCACCTCTTACATCGACTCCTGCGCTAAATCCTTCTTCACATAAAATAACACTCACGCCAGTCAAGGCATTTTTATCTTCTGCATGTCCAAGTTTTACTCCATCAACATCTGTCAAAAATCCGCTATACATATTTCCTCCTTAATGCAAAAAAGTTGCGTCAAAAACGCAACTTAATTTTTTCTCTTTTCATTTACAGAAATCACCTTGTCTTTAAAAGTATAATCTTTGTCGCGCCTGTCGTCTATTTTTATAACTGAATAGACTCTGTTAGCTCCGTGTTCAAAAACTGATTCCTGCATTTTTCTAATCACATCATAAAGAACATTTAAGTCCTTGTGAGAGATTACAGTTCCCATTGGGTTTAGTTCGTAAGTGAGTCCTTCTACTTCTCCAATTGAGTCGAGAGCTCCTGCAATGTACTTGCTCACAGAAGTTGTATTAGTTCCTATAGGTACAAGTGTTAGTTCTGCTACTGCCATAATATCCTCCTAATTTGAAATTCTAGGTAAATTCAAATTCTTTTTAACTGCAATGAGTCTTACAATTAGCACCGTAAAAAAACAAATGATGAGGGCGATATCCACCGCCACTATATTTCTTAAAATTAAAAACACCGTGGCACCAAGAATGCAAGCGCCTGCATAAATTTGCTCCCTAAATATAAATGGAACAGATCCAGAGAGCACATCTCTTATGACGCCTCCTCCAACGCCTGTGATTGTACCAACAAAGATAAGTAAAAATTTTTCTCGATGTCCTAGGCTTAGAGCTGTTGCAA
>NZ_JBMNPQ010000110.1:0-3524 GCF_050943655.1 Peptoniphilus sp.
AACAATATATTTCAGAAATGGAGTCTACAGGACTTATTCTTTTCGACGACGACAAAAATTATTATCTATCTTCTGATGGAAAAGAAGCTCTTGAACTTTTCTATGATAATATTCCAGAAGAAAATATTGAATTTTTAAAACCTAGAATCGAAGAGTATAGACATAATCTAATTTTAAAAAATTCAATAAAAGCTGATGTTAAAACTGAAAATGGAATTAGCCATGCTCACCTTTCTATTAAAGACGGCGATGTAGAAGTTTTAAATTTAAAAATTGAAGTATCTGATAAAGATATGGGAAATAGAATTGCAAAAAACTTTAAAAAGAATCCACAAAGATTATATCAAGACATTTTAAAAATTTTGACAGAACAATATAAAGAAAATTAAAAAGACTTGCGGTTAAAGTTTATAATTTTATAACATTACCGCGAGTCTTTTTTTAAGCATTAAAAAAGCTCTAACATAAGCTAGAGCAGTTCTAAAAATTCTAGAGAATTTAGTTTTAAAAAATAAATTAACCTCTAAGTTCTTGTCTATTTTCATTTAACATTTTGATTATTTCAGAAAGATTAACTTGAGTATTTTCAAGAAGCTCATCTGCATAGTCTCTTGCTCCTTCTCTTATTTGAGTTGACTCTTCTTTAGCAGAGTTAAGAATTTGGTGAGCTCTTTGTGTAGCTTCTGCAACTAATTCATCTTCAGCAATTATTTTTTCAGCATGAGATCTTGCTGATGTAATAATCTTATCAGCTTCTTCATTTGCTTCTTTAAGTATTCTTTCTTTGTCTTGAGAAATTTGTTGAGCTTCTGCTATTTCTCCAGGAATTTGAATTTTAATTTCATTTAAAATTTCAAGAGCCTCTTCCCTTTCAACCATAACTTTATTTGTAAGTGGTATTTGAGATGCTGTTTCAATTATATCCTCTAATTCTTCAACTAAATCTGTTATATTCATTTTTACCTCCTATTTAATTTTTCTTTCATGGACTTTCCCACAACTTCGGGCACAAATAAATCTGTATCGCCGTCAAAAGTGGCAACTTCCTTCGCAAGCGTAGAGCTAACAAATAAATTTTCATTTGTCGCCAACAAAAATACAGTTTCCACGCCATCTTTATAATGCATATTAGCCATTGCCAATGAATATTCATTTAAATAATCAGAAGCCGATCTTAAACCTCTAACTATTACATTGCAGTTTTTCTTTTTAGCATAGTCAACTAAAAGTCCATCAAAAGAATCGATCTCTACATTGTCATAATCTTTTAGAACTTCATGAAGAAGATCTTTTCTCTCTTCTACAGTGAATAGTCCCTTCTTAGATCTATTGTCTAAAACAGCAACTATAACTTCACCAAAAATGTCTCTTGCTCTTTCAATTATGTCTAAATGACCCCTAGTCACAGGATCAAAACTGCCCGCATATATTACTCTCATCTATCCCAACTCCATATGGAAATAGAAGTACTTCCATACTTTCTATTTTTTACTTCCTTAAATCCTTCAAATTGAGGTATGCCAACATCAGTTGCATACTCAACTACAACAAGGCCGTCTTCCTTTAAAAGATTATAGTCATTAATTATCTTCATAGACTTTCTGTATAAATCTTTCCTATCAAAGGGCGGATCAACGTATATGTAGTCAAAAGAAGTCTCTAAACTTTTTAACTTACCGATGTTTCCGTGTAAAATAACCCCATAGTCTAAAAACTTTGCCTTTTTTAGATTTTCTCTTACAACATCTATAGCATCATCAGAATTATCTAGAAAATAAGCTATCTTTGCTCCTCTTGACAAAAATTCAATGCCATTTGCGCCACTTCCACAAAAAATATCTAAGACCTTTGCATCTTGAAAATTTTGTCCCAAAATATTAAAGACAGATTCTTTTACCTTGTCTGTTGTGGGCCTTGTGTCGAGACCTTTTGGAGCTTTCAACTTAAGTCCACGTCTATTTCCTGATATTACTCTCATAATGCCTCCAAATCAATATAATTTTAACATATTGCAGTGAATAATTAAAGATTATTAGTTTAAATCTGCATAAAATTCAAGAATTTCTTTATTTAGATAAGAAAATTCTTTCGATTCTAAAAATTTATCCTTTTGTAAAATATTTTTGACCTCAAGTGATGCGTATTTTAAAATTTCTTTATCCCTAAGTGGATCGGCAAGTCTTAAATTTGGAATTCCCGATTGTCTCGTTCCAAAAATATCTCCAAAACCTCTCATCTCTAAGTCCTTTTGTGCAATATAAAAACCGTCGTTTGATTCTTGCATAATCTTCATTCTCTGCCATGATGTTTCAGAATCAGATAGATTATATAAAATGCAGTATGCCTGATCCTTTCCTCTTCCAACTCTTCCGCGCAACTGATGAAGGGTCGAAAGTCCAAATCTCTCAGCATTATAAATCATTATTACACTTGCATTTGGAACATTTACTCCAACTTCTACAACAGTTGTTGATACGAGTAGATTAATCTTATTAGCTGCGAAGTCCTCCATAATTTTATTCTTCTCATCTGGCTTCATCTTTCCATGAATTAAAGAGAGATTGTAGTCCTTATAATACTTTTTTAAATCTGCATATACTTTTTCAACTGACTGCAAGTTTTGAAATTCTTCATTATCTTCAATTAAAGAACATATTACATAAGCCTGATGACCCTTGTCTAGCTCGCTCTTTATAAATTCCTTAGATTTTAAAAGCATGCTCTCATTAATGGCCAAAGTCTTTACAGGTTTTCTTCCAATTGGCATTGTATCAATTATAGAAATATCTAAATCTGCATAAAGTACAAGGGAAAGAGAGCGAGGTATTGGAGTCGCACTCATAACAATTGTCGCTGCATCTTTATCTTTATTTTGAAGAAGATTTCTTTGTACTACTCCAAACCTATGCTGCTCGTCAATTACATTAAGTCCAAGTCTTTTAAACTTAACATTCTCTTCAATTAATGCGTGTGTACCAATTAAAATGTCTATAGCACCTATTTCTAGGTTCGTAAGTATGTCATTTTTTACCTTTTTTGGTGTCGAACCTACAATTAGTGCTACCTTTATACCAAGGGGCTCTAAAAGCTCTCTAAAGGATTCTAGATGTTGTTTTGCCAGTATCTCTGTTGGCGCCATTATTGCAGATTGATAACCATTTAATGCTGCAAGATACATTATAATAACTGCAATTATTGTTTTTCCACTACCTACATCGCCTTGTATTAGCCTATTAATTGCACGACCACTTTTCATATCGTCAAATATTTCGTCTAAGACTTTTTGTTGACCTTCTGTCAGTTCAAAAGGTAGTTCATCAATAAGATTAAAGACTCTATCGTCTAAATGAAATTTTATTGAATCAACATCATTTTTTTGTGCTTTATTTTTTAAAATTGATAATTCAAAGAAAAATAATTCTTCAAAAATAAGTCTTTGTCTTGCAGCTATATAACTGGATCTAGTTTTTGGATAGTGAATATTTCGAATGGCTTCGTTTTTGTCTATTAATCTATATTTTTCT
>NZ_JBMNPQ010000111.1:0-3479 GCF_050943655.1 Peptoniphilus sp.
CTGCAAGTGAGGAAAGTTCAGCCGCTCTTGCAACTTCAGCCTCGTCTTTTCCGTCCACTGGTATAAATGAAACTGCCTGCCTGTTGCCAAGGGTGATTGTTCCAGTTTTATCGAGCATCAATATATCTACATCGCCTGCTGCTTCAATTGCCCTGCCGCTCATTGCAAGGACATTTGCCTCGTTGAGTCTACTCATGCCAGCAATTCCTATGGCAGAAAGTAGTGCGCCGATTGTTGTCGGTGCAAGGCAGACTAAAAGTGCGACGAGGGTTGTGATTGATGTTTTATTTTCTATTCCGCTTTGCTTTGCAGAAAAATCTGAATAAGTGTAGAGGGATAGTGTGACCAAGATAAAAATAATTGAAAGAGCCACCAAAAATATTTGAAGGGCTATTTCGTTTGGGGTCTTCTTTCTCGATGCTCCCTCTACCATTGCAATCATCTTGTCGAGGAAGGACTCTCCCGCATCACTTGTTACTTCAACTATTATCCAGTCTGATAGAAGTGTCGTTCCACCTGTTACGGCAGATCTGTCGCCACCAGCCTCACGAATGACGGGAGCTGACTCGCCAGTTATGGCACTTTCGTCGACAGATGCTGCACCCTCAATTATTTCGCCATCGGAAGGGATCTGTTCCCCCGCCTTTATTATGACAATATCCTTTTTCTTTAACTCAGACGATGATACGACTTCTACATTTTCTCTATCGCCTAAGGATTTAATCTTGTGCGCCTCGACATCTTTTTTGGAAGACCTCAAGGAGTCTGCCTGTGCCTTTGCTCTTCCCTCTGCAATTGCTTCGGCAAAGTTTGCAAATAAAACTGTAAACCAAAGTATTATTGCAATCGCCAAGGTAAAATTAGGCGATGCGTCCTTTATTCCAAAAAGTGAGACGACAAAAAGAGCTGTCGTAAGAATCGCCGAAATATATACCAAAAACATTACGGGATTTTCTTTTTGTGTTCTTGGATTTAATTTTATGAAGGAGTCCTTTAAGGCCCTTCCAATAACTTTTTTATCGTAAAAAGATTTTTTATTTTTTGAACTCATATTCCACCTCACATGCTGAAATATTCAGCTATAGGTCCCAAAGCCAAAGCTGGGAAAAAGCTAAGTGCGCCGATTAAAAGAACTATCACTATTAATAGGAATACAAACATCGCATTAGTTGTAGATAGTGTGCCGGCAGTTGTTGCAATTTTTTTCTTCTGTCCTAAGCTTCCTGCAATGGCAAGTGTGCCGACAATTGGCAAAAGTCTTGCAAATATCATTGAAATTCCAAGTGTCAAATTTAAAAACACTGTGTCTGCATTAAAGCCTGCGAAGGCTGAGCCGTTGTTTCCACCTGCAGAAGTGTAGGCGTAAAGTAGTTCTGAAAATCCATGAGATCCAGTATTATTTAAACTATCTGTAACGCTTGGCACCATAGCAGCAATTCCAGAACCCACAAGTATTGCAATTGGAGTTGCAAGACACACTAGAACTGCCCACTTCATTTCATAGGGCTCAATCTTTTTGCCCAAAAATTCTGGAGTCCTTCCAACCATTAGACCTGCAATAAAGACTGTCAAGATTGCAAAGGCAAGCATTCCATAAAGTCCGCATCCAACTCCACCAAAGATAACTTCGCCAAGCTGCATAAGAAGCATTGCCATCATGCCACCAAGTGGAGTGTAGGAGTCGTGCATTGAATTTACCGACCCATTAGATGCTGCCGTTGTAAAAGCTGCCCATGTGGATGACGATGCAATTCCAAATCGAGCTTCCTTGCCCTCCATGTTGCCACCAGCTTGGTTAATTGTAGAAATATCAACTGAATTATTTGCCAAAAGCTCAGGCGTTGCGTGTTGTTCATTTATTGCAATGACGCTCAGTGCAATTACAAGACAGATAAACATTGCAGCAAAAATTGTCCTGCCCTGTTTTTTGTTTTCAACTGCAAGTCCAAAAGTAAAGCAGAGTGCAGCTGGAATTAATAAAATTGAAATCATCTCAACAAAGTTTGTAAAAGCATTTGGATTCTCAAGTGGATGAGCTGAGTTTGTGCCCATAAATCCACCGCCGTTTGTGCCCGTCTGTTTAATGGCAACTTGACTTGCGGCAGGTCCCATTGGGATGTACTCCTTGGTTATAATCTTTGCACCATCAATTACTTTTCCGTCGACGCTTACTCTTTCGTCTTTAAGATTTATCGTCGCATTATCTATTACTTCTCCTTCTTCTGTTACTGCAACTGGTTCAATTAAATCCACCTCTTCGTGACCCTTGAAGTTTTGGATAACTCCACCAAATACCAAGAGGATTGCAACTAAAATGTTAAGTGGAATCAAAACTCTTAAAACTATTTTTGTTAGATCCACCCAAAAGTTACCCACGGTGTTTGACTTAACTCTTGTAAATCCCCTGATTAGCGCAAACAAAACTGCAATGCCCGTTGCCGCTGAGACAAAGTTTTGAACAGTTAGACCCAGCGACTGAGTAAGATAAGAAAGAGTTGACTCGCCGCTGTAGGCCTGCCAGTTGGTATTTGTGTTAAAACTTGAAGAAGTATTAAAAGCAAGGTCCCACTTTACGTTTGAAAGACCTTCGGGGTTACCCGGAAGATAAGCCTGAACCATCTGAAGAACTTGCAAAAATATAAGACCAACGCCAAAGAATAAAGCGACACTTATAAAGTAACTCTTCCAGCTCATCTCCTCGTCCTTATTTACCTTCATTATCTTAAAAATAAAGTTCTCGAGAGGAAGAGTAATTCTTGAAATAAAAGTGTTCTCATCCATCATCGCCTTTTTAATATAAATGCCAAGAGGAGCAGCAAATAGAATTAGTGCGACTAAATAAAAAACATATTGAACTACTGCACTCATCACTCTTTACCACCTTTCATCAAAATATATACATACCAAATAAGCATAAATAGCATTATCATGCCGATTATTATTGTTACGATTTTCATTTTTTCCTCCTTTATCAAAATTATAAAATTTAAAATATTAAAACAGTATTAATGACATTAACAAGATATAAAGAAACCATAAAGATTTCTTAGTTCCAGCCAAACAGCAGTGCAATGATAAAACTGATAACTGATGTTGCCGCCATCAAAATAGCTGTTGCCAAAAGAGGAAAACCAACGAAGACAACGAGAAAACCTATGAAAAAATGTCTCTTCACAAATTGTTGCAAAATATCTTCTAATCTATTTTCAAATCTACTAAGCTTTTTCATGACCCTAACCCCTTTCGTTAATATAAATATACGCCCGAAAACCTAAAAATAGCCTAAGGAAGTTCTATGTGGCATTAAGATGAAATTAAAATTATAACTTAGATGAATTTTAAAAATTGACGAGTGAGTGTTGTGATATAATTAAGAAAAATACATAGGAGGCAGAAATGGATTACAAAAAAGAACTACAAGAAGCACTTGACGCACTAGATTCTGCACAAAAGACTCTTGACGATGCACTAGATAGTCT
>NZ_JBMNPQ010000112.1:0-3288 GCF_050943655.1 Peptoniphilus sp.
CACTTGCCGCACAAACTATTGGGTCGATGTTTAGATGAGGATTTGAACCGTGGCCACCTCTTCCGATTATTTTTATTTTAAAATTCGTCTTTGTGGACATGAGAGGTCCCTTTTTTACAATGACTTTCCCCACATCAACCATTGGCCAGTTGTGGTATCCAAAAAACATATCTATTTTTAATTTTTGAAATAGTCCGGCGTCAATTAATTCTTTTGCGCCCTTAGTCGTCTCTTCAGAGTTTTGAAAAACAAATACAACATCGCCCTTTAATTTATCTTTGTTATTAACAAGAATTTTTATCGCACCCAAAAGACTTGCCATGTGAAAGTCGTGTCCACAGGCATGCATCACGCCTTCGTTTTTTGATTTGTATTCTAAATCCATGTCCTCAGTCTGCCTTAGCGCGTCGATATCTGATCTTAAACCAATAGTCTTTCCATTTTTCCCAGATTTTAGTCTTAACACAAGTCCCGTCTTTATTGGAAAGTCTATTATTTCTAATTCGCTAAATCTTTCAACAAAGTTTTTTATTAGCTCTGTAGTTCTATATTCCTCTCCTGAAACTTCAGGATACATGTGCAATTCATGTCTTATTTTTATAATCTCGTCTAAATCTTCATCATTTATTCTTAAAACCATTTTTTCCTTCTTTAACTATGAATTTAAAAGTCCGCCCTCCCCGAGTTCTGTGAAGTCACTCTTCTTAAGATCAACTCCTGCAAAGATTCGTGGCAAAAATATATCGAAACTTGTGAATTTTGAGTGCATTGATGCCCCTGGGACTCCAACGAGATAGGTATTCTTATTCTTTCCAACTGTGAGCATATTGCCTGGCTGAACTGGCATACCCTGTGTTATAAACTTATCGCTCATGTCTCTAATTGCAGTAGGAGTAAGGTCGTCTGGATCAACGCTCATTCCGCCGCTATAGATAATTAAGTCGCAGTTTTTATCTAAAAATTCTTTTGTCTCTTCTTTAATCATTTCTAAATCGTCTGGACATTTTTTTATTCCGACGATTTCACATTCAAAATGGGATAATTTTTCGCGAACGACAGGTTCAAATAAATCTTTTATTCTGCCAAAGTAAACTTCACTTCCCGTGATTATTACGCCGACTTTTAACTTTTTAAATTCTTTTACTTCAAAAATTGGTTCAAATTCTTTTGCAATTTTTATAATGTCAAAAACTTCTTCCTCTGCTGTAAAGAGCGGAACAATTCTTCCCCCAACGAGCCTTCCGCCTTTATCTACTGTTGAATAATTTTTTATTGTTGCAAATGTATAGATGCCTCTCTCGTTTAGTTTTAAAAGTCCCTCTCTATTTATCACAAAAAGTCCATGGACATCACTTACAAAATTCATTTTCCCTTCGGAAATTCCAGTTGTAGAAATATTTTTCCCACATAGATAAGGTGCAACTCTTTTTATTGCATCTTCTTCATGGACCTCACCTTCGTCCAGTTCGCCCACATAAATATTTTCTTTACCTATATTTCTAAGAGTCTCTAAATCTTCCTCTCTAATTATGTGATTTCTTTTAAAGACGACGCCCTTAAATCCGTCACTTTTTATCCCCGTAAGGTCATGAAGTAGAGGAAGCCCCACAGCCTCCTCTAATTTAACTTTTTTTATCATCTCTCACCCAACTTTTTGCCGTTTTTAACTGCCAAAATCTCTGAAAGTATAGAAATTGCAATTTCTTCCACAGTTCCATTATCTATATCAAGCCCCACTGAAGAATAAACTCTATTTAAAAGTTCATCGCCTATTCCTTCGTCTCTTAAAGAGTCAAAGACAGATTTAACTTTGTGGCGTGAACCAATCATTCCAATGTACTTGTAATCTTTTTCTATCACATTCCTAAGGACATCTAGGTCATTATTTGGCGTGCAAATTACAATAAATGTGTCTTCTTTTGTGAAATTTATTTTATCACTTGCTTCTTTTGGACTCATCGCCAAAAATTCTTTAACTTCTTCTAAATCGTCCTTATCTTTAAAGTCAGACCTGTCGTCTACAATTATTACGTCGAAATTAGTCTTTATTGCAACTCTTGCGAGCTTTTGTCCAACATGACCTGCTCCATAAATTATTAGTTTTGGTTTTGGTTTAAACACTTTTATATATCCTTTGTTGTTTCCGCCACATAGCATTCCCGTATCAGAATTCTTTGTCAAGTTGTGGTCATAAGTTCTGTCGCGCCCTACTCTTATTGCCTCAAGCGCTTCTTCTGTCACTTTATATTCAACGGGGCCTCCGCCTATTGTTCCAAAAGTCTTGCCATCATCAAAAACTGCCATCATTGAGTCTGCCGCACCAGGTGCAGAGCCCTTCTTCTCAGTTATAAAAACAAGTGCCGCGCGGTGGCCTTCTTCAACAGCTTTAATGACTTTATTTAAAATTTCAGTTTGCACCGTAAGTCCTCCTCTTTAAAATCAAAAGAGCCTCGAGAGTTCCGCCTCCGATTGCCCTTGCCTTATCAGATATCGCCACTGCATTTTTTTGGTTGACTCTTGGATCAACATCGCCAATCTTAAGTCCCTTTGTTACAAAAGTGCCATCGCCTATCATGCCTCTTATCATGCCATCAAGACCAGATAATACTTCCTCTTTACCTACAGTGGCAAGGACTTCGCCCTTTTTTACAACTTCTCCAATGTCCTTTATTACTTTAATTTTTCCCTCTCTTGGCGCTCTTAAAATCCTCTCACTTGTATAGCCTTCAATGCTTCCGGGAATTCCCGTATTTTTTTCAGCTTCACCTTCAAAAATTAATCTTCCAAGGTCGTGACCTCTATTTGTCTCAATCACTACATCTACGTCCTTACCTGCCACAAACCCAGGACCAAGAGCAATTGTTATCTCCGCCATGTCTTTTGTTGTGCCCATGTTTTTCTTTGCCAAAATTCCATCGACGACGGCAAGAGGTTTTAATTTTTTTATATATTCTCCGTCTTCATCAGAAATTATTGGAATAATATTTTTGCTCCAAGCTTCTTCGATTTCTTCAAGATTTTCTACTCTTTTTACTTTTAAATCTTCTATTTCAGTTTCACCATCAAACATCGCCTGGGCGCAGGAGACATATCTCCTAATGCAAAGTGGACTTTCTCTTTCCAATATTAAAACTTTAAATCCAGCGCGATGCACTTTTTGAATACTTCCCGTTGCCACATCGCCGCCACCTCTAAATATTACAATATCATTCATATTTTTCTTTAATCTCCAGCAAGTTGTTGTAGGTGTCAATGTCCCAAAGCTCTTCCACATCGTCGATTAATACT
>NZ_JBMNPQ010000113.1:0-3175 GCF_050943655.1 Peptoniphilus sp.
AACCACTCAACTCTTTTAATAGAAGAATCTTTTAACTGATTTGTTGAAAAAATATCATCAAAATATCCCATTTCAAAAAGATATACAGCCCATGCTTTATTCTTAATTGTTTTAAGAAATCTAGTTTGAAAATGCACATTATTAAAAATTTGTTTTATTTCATAATTAAATTCCTCATTTAACTTATTTGGAATGAGTTCTGCTAATTCCATTAGCCTCACATTCCACCTATTTTCATCTCTATTAACAAGTTTAGACAATCTAGATATTGAACTATAAATCTGTTCATAATCTCCATCTTTATAAACTAGTGGCGTGAGCCCCATCATGGTAAATTCTTCGACTTGAGATTCGTTGGCAAAAATAAATCTTTTATTATTTGGTAATGCAGGCAAAGCTTTCGTAAAATATTTCAATACTATATCACTATAACTATATCCAACAAAAAGTATTATGTAATCAGATTCAAAAAGTTGTTTTAAAAAATTTGTAGCATTTTTATAGTACATATATGCTTTACCAAAATCTGCATCTGTTAAAACTATGTCCTCACTTTTAAGCACATTACCATGTAAATGGATTATGCCTTTTATTTTATCTCCATGCGGCAATGCAGGATAGGAATATATGTCCACATTACATTCTCCTAAAGACTTCTCGAACATTAAGTCATAATTTGTTGTAACAATTTTTACATCATTATTACTGAATAATTCAATCAAAGTCTTATGATAAAAATTAGGATTTAAATTTTTGTTATTTAAAATCTCACAAACATATTTTTGAACAGTATGCCCTAAATCATTTACTCTTCCCAAATATTGTTCTTCTGCCTCGTTTTCTAATCTATCAATATTCGTTAATTTAAAAATTTGGTCCGATAATTCAGCAAAACTTGGAAGACTAGTTGGTGCTCCCATTGAAACACCAGCGCCAGCAAATATTACTAACTTATTATTTTGTATTGCTTCTACTAGTTCATCTGGATAATCAATATTATTAATTAACATTATTTTTTCTCTCCTATTTTATAAATATTAATTTAATTTATATCATTTGTTATGGCTTTAGATTAGCAATTGGTATTACATAAACATTATCTTTTCTCTTATACGCAAATGGTGCTACAGCACATAATACGGCCATAAATGATGGTTTAGGCATATTGTTTGTGTCAATCTTTTCTGCTAATGTTTTTAATGTTTCTGCTCCTTCTTCTATTGATTTATCTCCTCCAAGTTTTATTTCAACAAGTCCGTAATTTCCATTTCTTAAATGAATTACTGCATCACATTCTAATCCATGTTTATCTCTATAATGATAAACTGTTCCATCTAAATTATCAGCATAAATTCTTAAGTCACGAATACACAAATTTTCAAATAGAAATCCCATGGTGTTTAAATCTTCTAATAAATCTTTTGGCCCTATTCCTAAAGCTGCACTAGCTATTGATGGATCTGAAAAATATCTTGTATCAGTAGTTCGAATAGCTGTTTTTGATCTTAAGTTTGGATTCCATGCAGGTGAATCTTCTATTACAAATATTTTTTTTAACGCATCAAGATATGAATATAGGGTAACTTGGTCAAAAGTATCTGCTTGATTAGATAGCATATCTTTCCTAATTGTTTCAAGGGAGCTTTGTGTTCCTACATGCCTTGCGTAAGACTTTAGTAATCTTTTTGCTTTTTCTTTGTCTCTTTTTACTAAGTCCACTCGACTTATATCCGTGGAAACAACGGCATCATAATAATCTATTGCTTGGAATAGAGCTGGTTTCTCATCTAGTCCGATTGATTTTGGCCAGCCACCTCTACAAATTAAAAAAGCTATTTCTTCAAATGTAGTTTGATCTGTTGCAGATATATTTTTAGCTTCAAATAAATCTTTCAATGAAACTTGACCATTTGAATCTTTTGATTCGTATAAACTCATAGGTCGCATCAAGAGTCTTGATATTCTTCCAGTTCCTGTATGCATAAATTCATCAAACATTTCTGGAACTGCTGATCCTGTTAATATAAATTGACCGAATTCATTTCTATTATCTACTTCATAACGTACTGCATTCCATAAATTTGGTGCTATCTGCCATTCATCAATAAGTCTAGGTGTTTCTCCTTCTAATAATGTATTTGGTGAGATTTCAGCCATTTGTTGATATTGCCTGCTCATATCAGGTCTATCCATTGAAATAAAACTCTTTGCTATTTGCTTTGCTGTAGTTGTTTTACCACACCATTTAGGACCCTCAATTAAAACTGCTCCTTTTGCATTTAATCTATCTCTTAATAATTTATCTGTAACTCTTGGTAGATATCCTTCCATTTTTACCTCCATTCTTTACTGTATTTATCTTATCATTAATTCAAGTGTTTGGCTATGAATTATTCAAGTATTTGGCCATGAATTATTCAAGTATTTGGATATATAGGTTGTAGCTTTAGAGGGATGACGGGAAAAGGTGACGACAAGTGCTTAGGTTATTTTTCGATGGTTATAGTTATGCTCTTTGCGTTGTTTGGTTAAGACGATAAGGTCTCGCTAGATTACTTTGCAGATCTTTCGACTTCAAAAATCCTGTCGGATTTTTTCCGCTCAAGATGACGGAGTGCGGGGGCGTCATCCTGAGCGAACGAAGTGAGTCGAAGGATCTGTAGGGTCGTGGGAGCGATGTGCTGTCGTCTTGATTAGATAGAGGTTTGGTGTTTTTCTCCTTTACGTTATTTCGTTAAGACGATTAGGTCTCGCTAGATTACTTTGCAGATCTTTCGACTTCAGAAAATTCTTGCGAATTTTCTTTCGCTCAAGATGACGGATGGGGATGTTGTGTTTGGATATGTAGGTTGTGGCTCGATGGGATGACGAGTGGGAAGGTTGCGAGGAGTTTAAGTTATGACTGTTCTAAATTTTTTCTAAATTCTTATTAATAGAAAAAAGGATATGTCAGGAAAGCGTCACTTGGCCTAGCGGTCCCCTGTCGGTTCCTCTGACATATCTTTTTTCGTTTTTTCTATTTTTGTTCTATTTTTTAATTCTCCGGAAAGTTTCTTAATTAAAACGATTAGGTTGTTTCTTCTTAAGGTGCAGATCCCTCGACTAAAACTCAAGAAAACTTGTTGAGAGGTTATATTTTTAGCATTCTATAACCCACGCCTATATGCGTCTGGAT
>NZ_JBMNPQ010000114.1:0-3070 GCF_050943655.1 Peptoniphilus sp.
GTTTTGGTGGCGATGTGTTGTCGTTTTGGCGAGAAAGTGTTTCGGAGTTTTCTCCTTGAGGTTTTCTTATTAAGACGATAAGGTCTCGCTTGATAACTTTGCAGATCTTTCACCCTTCCGGGTACACAGCGACCCAGAAAATTCTTGTAAATTTTCTTCCGCTCAAGATGACGAGACGTGGGGGATGTTCACCCTCAAGTTACAGTTCCTTCACCTTCCAAATACTCAAATTAATCCCAAAAAAAACAAACCAGTTACTTAAACTGTAGCTGGTTTTCTCATTTTTTTATAAAAATGTATTGATATTATAAGTGTCAATAATTCGCAGAGCATTGCTCCAAAGAACAGGAATCTCACGCCGAAGGTGTGTACTACGAAAAATAGGGATGCGACAAGGAGCACACTTCCACGAAGTATGTTTATTGTTGTTGAGTATTTTGGTCTTCCGATTGCCGATGCTATTGATGCGATAAATAAGTTGTGTCCAGAGAATAAAAACATCAGTGCATATATTCTCATTGGTCTAATTGAAGATGATACGTTTTCGCTACTTCCCAAAAATGCGTTTAAAAGTTTTTCTGCTCCAAAGAAGGAGATTAGGAAGAAGACAATAGATATTACTATTATAGAGATAAATCCGTAGGTGATAATAGTCCTGCTCTTTTCTTTTTCACGCGAGCCGTGGTAGAAGCTAAGAAGTGGCAGTGTCCCGTGGCATACTCCCTGGAAGGTTGAGTTTGCTAAAAGGGACATGTAATTTATTACGGCATAGGACGGCAAGAATTCTGCGCTTAGATATTTTAAGATGAAGGTGTTAAAGATAAATACTACTGTTGCTGTGTTTAGTTCTGCAATGAATTCACCAAATCCGTAGGTCACAATCCTCTTTAGAGTTTCTAAAACTTTCTTTGCGCCCATTTTTATTTTGTTAAATCGAAGGTATCCCACGCCACGCCTAAAGTGGATAATGTATATTGCAAAGGATAAAAATTGTGCGATTCCCGTTGCAAGTGCAGCTCCCCTTACTCCGAGTTTAAGTGTGTGGATTAATAGATAATCTAGAAATATATTTGTAACACAGGCACTAACTGCGCAGAGTATGGCAGTTCTTGGGTATCCATCTACTTTTACCAAGACCTCGAAGCAGTAGGCGATTATATAAAAGGGCGAGAAAATTATTATAATTCTTAGATATTCTTTGGATAAATTAAATAATTTTGGCGTTGCGCCAAGGAAAAATATTAATTTATTGATAAAAATCATTGAGAAAATTGCGAGAATTATGGAGAAGCTAAAGATAAAGATTAAAATAAATGAAAATATTTCGTTAGCGTCGTCTTTCTTTTTTTGACCGAGATAGATTCCTATAATAGTTTGGGAGCCTATGGCAAAGATAATTGCAATGGCAAATAAAAAGTTTACGTATGGAACTACTATTGTGACAGCAGATAGTTCCATTTCACCAGCAAAGTTTGCGACAAAGAATCCATCTACAATTGTATAAATAGAAAAAACCCACATTGCAATAATTGATGGGAGTGTGTATTTGAAAAATTGCCTTTTTAAGTTCATAAGTCCTCCTCTAAATATTATATATATTTAATAGTGTTTGGTCAATAGAGCTTGTGAAAACTAGTTTACTAATTATTAAAATGCGACTAAATAAAAGAAGAAAAACTTTCAACATTTTAGAAATTAAAAACATTAGCACATTAAAAGAAAATTGTTTTCATATCCTTTGTTTTAGGATATAATAAAAGGTGCCCGTTAAAATATTGTATAAAGAGGGAGGTGAAAATATGTTAAACGAAGAGAATATTATTGAGAAGATAGAGGGTGCGATAAAGAAGAGTGAAAAGTATATTGGTGAGGGCGAGGTCGCTTCTTATATTCCAGAGCTTGCAAACGTAGACCCAGAAGGTTTTGCACTTTCAATAGTGACAATCGACGGAAAAGTTTACGAATATGGGGACCTAGACACAGTTTTTTCTATGCAATCAATTTCTAAAATAATTTCATTAACTATGGCCCTAATGGACAATGGCAAAGAGCTTGTTTTTTCAAAAGTAGGAACAGAACCAACTCCCTATAAATTTAATTCACTTATCCCAATCGATGACAGGGCATCAAATCCACTTATAAACGCAGGTGCAATCACAACTGCATCGTTAATTAAGGGCGAAGACGTGGACGAGAGATTTGAAAGAGTTATGTCTTTTATAAAAAAACTTTCTGAATCTGATGACATAAAATTTTTATATAAAGTCTATAACTCCGAGATGAAGACAACAGATGTAAACCGCGCCATCACTTACTATCTAAAGAGCAAGGGGATATTCGAAAAGTCAGTTGAAGAAGTTTTGGATCTATACATCAGGGATTGCTCAATTGGAATTAAGCCAACAGAACTTGCAAGACTCGGCTCAGTATTTGCAAACGGAGGAGTAAACTCAAAGGGCGAAAGACTTATATCAGAAGACATTGTGCGCATTGTCTTGTCACAAATGGCATCTTGTGGAATGTATGAAGAGAGTGGACAATTCCTAATGGAAGTAGGATTTCCTGCAAAATCTGGAGTTAGTGGGGCAATACTTGGAATAGTTCCAGGAAGATGTGCAATAGTAACTTATAGCCCAAGGCTCGACGATTCTGGCAACAGCATTAGAGGCAAGCACTTACTAGACTTTTTATCAGACGATATCAGACTAAATATATTTTTAAACGAATAATAAAGGAGAAAATATGGAATCATTTGCAAACTTAACGGATTTTTTAAGTGGTACGATATATACATATATACTTATACCGCTACTACTAGGCTTAGGATTATATTTCACAATAAGAATTAAAGGTGGACAAATAAGAAACATTGGCCACGCAGTAAAACTAATAACAAAAAAATCAGAAAACAAAGATGCAATATCACCATTTAAAGCATTCACAATATCAGCAGCATCACACATTGGTACAGGTAACATCGTAGGAGTTGCAGCAGCAATTTCAATAGGAGGACCTGGAGCAGTATTTTGGATGTGGATTACAGCACTACTTGGTGGAGCATCATCATTCG
>NZ_JBMNPQ010000115.1:0-2983 GCF_050943655.1 Peptoniphilus sp.
TATTTTTATTATAAAGACCATTTGTAAGTTTATAAATAGGAGCAATTCTACCTAGCTTACTAACTCGCTCAACTGGTTCAAACTCAGGGCTAGATATATTTATTCTGCCCTTAAAGAAGTCTGCCTTTCCATAAAATAAATAAGTTTTTCCTATAGTAATTTGATTTCTCAAAAATCTCGCATTAAAAAAAGTCACTACTGCTTCGCCAGTTTCATCTTCAGCAAGAAAACTTAAAATGCTAAGACCTCTTCTAATATTTCTATCTTGAAGTTTTGAAGTAATTTTTAATTTATAAGTGTTTTTTTCGCCTACAACTACTTGATTTATTTTTAAGACTCTAGAAGAATCCTCATATCTCTTTGGATAATATAATAGCAAGTCCTTAATCGTATAGATATCAAGTTTATGAAAAAGCTGGGCTCTCTTTGGCCCAACTTGCTTTAATTTTGTAATCTCGTCACTTAAATTCATAACTACCCCTATGTAAAAAGCCTAAAGACATGCTTTAGGCTTGATAAAATTTAAATTTTATTCTAAAGAGATGATATAGTAATAAATTGGTTGTTCTCCCCAGATTAAATCTACATCAATATCGTCATACTCATCTTCGAGCCTGTCTCTTAAATCTTCTGCATCTTCTTTTTTAACGTCTTTTCCGTAGTATAAAGTAACTAGGCAAATATCATCATTCATAAGATGTTTAACGGTATTAAATGTAACGTCTCCTATGTCAGTACCGCATTCAATAATATTTTTTGCAGATAGTCCAATTACATCATTTTCATGTACTTCTTTTCCGTTAATAGTAGTATCTCTTACAGCATAAGTTACAGATGCATCTATAATAGAGCTTAGAGCCTCATTCATCTGTTCTTCATTTTCTGATATTGAATTGTTTTCATTATACGCAAGTATAGCTGCTATTCCTTGTGGAACAGATTTTGATGGAATTACTATTACATTCCTATCGGATATATCTCGAGCTTGCTCAGCTGATAAAATTATATTGCTGTTATTTGGAATAATGAAAATAGTCTTGCCACCAACTTTATCAATTCCCTTTAAGAAATCTTCTGTAGATGGGTTCATTGTTTGTCCGCCAGAAACAACATAATCAACGCCTATTGATTTAAAAGTTTCTGTCATTCCCTTGCCCATAGAAACAGTAATAAAAGATACATCTTTTTCTTCTACTTTTTCTTCGGCCTCTTCTCTTTCTTTTGCCTCTCTAACTTCAGATTCATCGAAAAGAGTCTCCCTATGTTGGAATCTCATATTGTCAATTTTAATATCTTGAAGAAGTCCAAGCTCACATGCATATTGAAGAGCTATACCAGGATCATTTGTGTGAACGTGAACCTTAATAAGTCCAGTTCCTGATCCTCCAACAACTAATAGACAGTCACCAAGCGGTGAAAGCTTTTCTCTAAAAGCATCAATATCTTCATAATCTGTATTAATTATAAACTCTGTACAGTAACCATATTTAATATCAGTATTTGCTTTTTCAAACTTAATTTCAGCTTGAGCTTTCTTTTTCATCACTTCGTCGTCTTCTTGTTCTACAATTTTTTCACCCTTTAATATTTTAAGGGCTCCTTCAAGTAAAACTACAAGACCTTTACCACCAGCATCTACAACGCCAGCCTCTTTTAAAACATCAAGCTTATTAGGAGTATCATCAAGAGATCTATTTGCTTCCTTAAGAATATCCTCCATAAAAGGTATTATATCCTGATATTTCTTGTGATTTCTCCACGCAAACTCAGCAGTTTCTCTACCAACTGTAAGAATTGTACCTTCAATTGGCTTCATAACTGCCTTATAAGTTGTCTCACTAGCTTTCTTAAAAGCTTCTGTAAGTTCTATAATGCCAGCTTCTTCTACGCCATCTAATCCTTCCGCAAATCCTCTTAGAAGTTGTGAAAGAATTACACCACTATTTCCTCTTGCTCCCATTAGAGCTCCTCTAGAAGCTGCCGAAGCTACGTCCGCAACAGAGATTTTGCCTTCTAAATTATCAATTTGCTTAAGGGCAGATTTTGCAGTAAGACTCATATTAGTTCCTGTATCACCATCTGGTACAGGAAAAACATTTAATTTATTTACCTCATCCTTTTTAAAAATAAGATAATTGACAGCGCCTTTAAACATATCTTTTAATAAAGCACCATTTATTTTCTTAATTTCCAAAACCTAACCTCCAACTATTTAAGTCTAATGCCTTCTACTGATATCTCAATGTTGTCAACAGTAAGACCTGTTAAATCTTCGACATTATACTTAACTCTTTCAATAATATTTTCACAAACAGTAGAAATTTTTACTCCATATTCAAGTATGACATGAAGCTCAATATTAATTTGATTATCTTCTGTATTTACTTTAATTCCCTTCGATAAATTTTCAAATCTCAATAATTCAAAAATTCCATCAGTGGCATTTTTTGATGCCATTCCAACAATTCCATAGCTTTCCATAGCAGAAATTCCAACTATATTTGCTATTACATTATCATCTATAATTATATTACCAAGTTCACGATTTATGATTGCCGGCATTAGGGCACCTCCTTATCCATAATATTATATCAGAATACGCGACAAAATAACAGATTCTTATGTTTATGAATGTTTTACTTTCTTAATATATTTATCCAATTTAATTAAATTTAATTATACAAAATATAAATTTAATCGCTTAAAATATAAAAAAAGTTTGCATTTTTTCACAATTTTTGGTAAAATAATTGTTGCGTAATAACCAAAGGAGGTGCAGCATGGCAAAAAGATGTGAAATTTGTGGAAAAGAAAAAGTTTTTGGTAACAAAATCTCTTTCTCTCATTCTCGTTCTAATAGAAGTTGGGCTCCTAACATTAGAAGAGTTAAAGCTGTAGTAGACGGAACACCTAAAAGAATTAATGTATGTACTAGATGTTTAAGATCTGGTAAAGTTCAAAGAGCTATATAAATTTAGGGTCT
>NZ_JBMNPQ010000116.1:0-2981 GCF_050943655.1 Peptoniphilus sp.
AAAAGTTTTTCTTGATTGAGTTTTAAAAGAGTTCGTTGCCTTAAGTGACAACTTCTATAGTTTACCAAGTTCTTTTTGCTTTGTCAAGAACTTTTTTATTATTTTTTAATTTTTTGTAAAGTTTTTTTGAACTCTGCAAATTTTATTAAAAAATAAAAGCTGTTTTTTTCGACAGCTTTTATATAATACTACCTTTAATTTTCTTTGTCAACTACTTTTTTAAAATATTTTATACTAATTCTAATTCGTCCACTGCACGCACGTTATAGTCTAGATCTTCAAGCATTTTTATATCATCTTCTATGCTATTACCATTAGTTGTAAGTAGCACTCCAGATATTGTTGCATTGGCTCCACTTTTAAATGCGCTCTTGCCAAATTCTTCCATTAATGCTCTTCCGCCTGCAAGTCTTATGGCAGATTTTGGGTTTATAAATCTAAATACTGCACAAGTTCTATTTAAGTCTTCCATAGATAACACTTCTGTATTCTCTAGTGGTGTGTTTTTAATTGGGCTAAGTAAGTTTACTGGTATTGATTTTATATTTAATTCTCTTAGTTCTAGTGCTAAGTCAATTCTATCTATATATGTCTCTCCCATTCCTATTAGTCCACCAGAACACACTTCCATACCTGCTTGTTTTGCTGCTTTAATTGTATTTATTTTTTGATCATAACTATGTGTTGAGCAGATTTCTTTAAAATATTCTCTTGATGTTTCTAGGTTGTTGTGGACTCTTCTTATTCCTGCAGCTTTTAATTTTTCAAATCCTTCTTCAGAAATAAGTCCACCAGATATACAAATTTTTAAATCGGGAGCTTCTTTGTGAATTTTTCTAGTTATTTCACATACTCTATCTATGTCTTCTTCTGTAAGACTTTTTCCACTTGCTACCATTGAGTATCTAGGTATGCCTCTTTCATATTTATCAAGGGCATCTTTAACTATTACTTCGTCTGGCAGTAATTTGTATTCCTTTACCTCTGTCTTATAGTGAGCTGATTGTGCACAGAATTTACAATTTTCTGGACACTTACCGCTTTTTGCGTTAATTATTGTGCATACATCAAAGTCATTGCCACAAAAATATTCTCTTAATTCATCAGCTGCTTTTGTCAAATCTTCATAATTTTCATTATAAAGTTCTATTGCTTCATCTCTTGTTATTTTGTATCCATTTTTTACTTTAGTTTGTAAACTAAAAATATCCATAAGTTAATCACCTATGGATATTATACAAATTTTATTTAATATGGTCAACCTATTTTTAATTTGCGGTTGTCATACATAGTGTTCAAAAACACCAAATTTAATTGGAATATTTGAGTCTCTAAATTTTCTCTCATATTCTGTAACTATATTTTGAGGATATTCATCTTCCTTCATGTCGAAATCCGCAACTAGTTCAGAAAAACCACTATCTCTAAAATAATCTAGGCTCTCTTCGAATAGTTCCAAGTCATCTGTCTTGAAATATATCTGTGATTTTTCCTTCAATATAATCTTATATTTTTCCAAAAATCTTGGATATGTTAGCCTTCTCTTCTTGTGTCTTAACTTTGGCCAAGGGTTACAAAAGTTTATATATATTCTATCTATTTCGCCTTCATCAAAATAGTCTAAAATATTTTCTGCATTAATTGGCATTGCACGCACATTTGTAAGCTCTTCTTCCAAAATTTTTCTAGTTGCGTATATAAGTGCATTGGTTTCCAAATCTACCATTATATAATTAATATCTTTATTTCTTTTTGCTGACTCTATAGTAAACTTTCCCTTGCCTGCTCCAATTTCCAAATAAATCGGGTGATCATTTCCAAAAACTTCGGCCCATTTGCCTTTGTTCTTTTCTCCTTCAAAATAAACATAGGGATTTTCATGCATTTCAGGTATTGCAAAATGTTTTTTTCTAAGTCTCATAATACATCCCTCAACTTTCCATCTTATTTCAATTTAGGTATTATATCATAGAAAAAACAGCTGTCAATAAATTATTTTAGTCTTTTACTTCTACCTGTTTTGTAGTCAATCGAAACGCCTTTTTCAATGTTTTTAACAAGCACTCTAAAATTTATTGCCTTGCCCCCATCTTCCACGCTATAGGCTTCCATTATTACACCACGTGCGACAAGTTCGTCGTCTATAAAGATTGGCGTAACTCTATATCTAACTTTTTTGCCAGTATCTTTTATATAATCTGCAACTACATTTTCAAAGGGCAGCATTCCTTTAGTATTAAAGGATCTGGTACCAGTCATGAGGTTGAGCCAATTGTCATTTTCACCAGCAAGTTGAAAACCAATTAAGTGGCATCTGTTATAAAGAACTCCACCTTCAATAAAATCAAATCTCTTTTGATGCCAACCAGTCGGATAGACTTTAGAAATGTCTTTTCTTTTTTCAATTGGCATAAGTTCTTTTCCAAGCAGTGCATTGGCAGGCCCCACTCTGTTTAGCGAATCTAGTGGAGAATAATTAGCATAAACTTCCCTATTTTTTAAATCCTCTTCACTAAACTGTGGAGGATTTTTATCTATAACATAGTACTCAGATTTTTCAGTGACTTTATATTTATTTTTGTCAAATGCTCCAAAATTGTCTAAGAAAGAAGAAAAGCCATGACCTAAGCCCTGATCTTTTTCGTATTCCTTTAAAAAACTTTGATCGCCTATTAATGCTCCCACAATTGCAAGAGCAATTAAAATAACAGCAGTCCACTTGTTGTTTTTATTATTACTATTCCTCTTACTCATGCTTATCTACCTTTTTGAAAATACATAACCATATTGCCCTATCTTGATAGATAACTTTGTGAACATCGTGAGGCTTTATTCTTAAAATATCTCCAGGCTTTAAATCAATTACTTCATCTTTAAACTCAATCTTTGCTCTTCCATCATACAATAGAACAATTTCCAAATCTTCTTGATCGAATTCTTCTGTAACTTGATTTAAGGACAAAGTCCTATTAATAGAAATA
>NZ_JBMNPQ010000117.1:0-2955 GCF_050943655.1 Peptoniphilus sp.
AAAAATGTTTTTATAAATACGAATAATTATAACAAAGTTATAAAACTTTACACTAAATTTAAAAATCGCTTTATTTTTTTACATTTCTATGAGATAATATAAATCTAGTGGAGAGAAATATTTCGTCAATTGTAAACTTTTTATATTTTTATAAAAAAATAGTTGACAAATATAAATCATTACTGTAAAATGGACAAGGTAAGTTGCTTAAGACACAACTGATTAGTAGTGGAGAAATACTCAAGTGGCTGAAGAGGCTCCCCTGCTAAGGGAGTAGGTCCCGATAAAGGGTCGCGAGGGTTCAAATCCCTCTTTCTCCGCCAACGAATATGGTGAGGGCCTTTAGCTCAGTTGGTTAGAGCGCCCGGCTCATAACCGGTAGGTCCTGGGTTCAAGTCCCCGAAGGCCCACCATTTTGCCCAGATAGCTCAGTCGGTAGAGCAGAGGACTGAAAATCCTCGTGTCGCTGGTTCGATTCCGGCTCTGGGCACCAATTATGCTGTTGAACTTCGTGTTTGACAGCTTTTTTTGTGCTTAAAATTTCATGGGAGGTATTATGCTTTACAACAATTCAATCAAGGCTACATTTTTATATAGAAAGAACCGCTTCATTGCAAAATGCAAAAAAGGTTCAAGAATTTTAACTGTCTACGTTCCAAACACTGGCAGATGCGAAGAAATATTTATCGAAGGAGCGACCTGCTTTTTGGAATATAGTGACAACAAAAACCGAAAAACTAAATATACACTTACTTCGATTTACAAGGGCGATAAATTAATTAACATCGACTCCTCTGCCCCAAACTCCGTTGTTCATGAAGGACTTTTAAAGGGTATAATAAATTTAGGTTTTGAAAATAAATTCATAAAACCTGAATATACCTACGGCGACTCTCGATTTGATTTTTACGTTGAAGGCGAAGATGATAAGGCTATGATTGAAGTTAAGGGCGTAACTCTTGAAAAAGACGGCCTATCCTCCTTCCCCGACGCTCCAACAACTAGGGGCATGAAGCACATGAAAGGACTTGCAAATTTAGAAGAAGGCATAAAGCCTACTGCCCTATTTGTAATTCAGTTGGAAGATGTAAATTTATTTACTCCAAATTTTGTTAAAGATAAAAATTTTTCAAATACACTTGTAAAGTCCCACGAAGAAGGCGTAAATATTTTATGCTATAACTCAATTGTCACGCGTTATGGAATAGAAATTAAAGAAGAGATTCCCTACACCTTGGAGGAAATATGGAACTGAGACTTGCGAGATATCAAGATAGAGATCTTATTTTAAAGTTTTATAAAGATGGCTCTAACAAATTAAAATCTGAAGGAATTGATCAGTGGCAGGGCAAAAAAGTCCCAAACCTCGATAATTTTAAAGATTTAATTAATAACAAAGAAATCTTTGTGCTAGAAGACGCCGGCGACGTTGTAGCAACTTGCGTGATAAAAAAATACGATTATGACTACGACAACAACATGCACGGAAGTTGGATTACAGATGGAAATTTCGTTGCAATTCACCGCGTCGCAACAGGACGTGAATTTAGAAAAAAAGGCTATGGCAGAACTCTTTTAGAATTATGTGAAGACTACGCCAAAGAAAATAATATTAAATCTATCCGCATTGATACGCATAGGGACAATAGGTCCATGCAGTCTCTTATAAAGAAGCTTGGATATAATTATTGCGGAATAGTTTATATTGGCGGCACAGACGAAAGGCTCGCCTTTGAAAAAGTATTGGAGGATTAATATGTTTGGTAAAGATAAAGAAAATAGATTCGTTGAAGTTGAAAGTTATGGAACTATCTCCGAAAAGTTTAATATAGTTGTTGATCTTGTAACTGGTGTAAATTATATAAAATTATATTCAAATTACGGCGCATCCATCACACCCCTTCTAGACTCAGACGGCAAAGTAGTAGTCTCATCACAAAGTGAAATAAATGAAATTAAATACAGAGATTAATTATAAAATCTATTTAGGAAGTTTTTAAATTTCTTAAATAGATTTTTTTGCCTTGACTTCCAATTCTCAATAGACTTTTTTATATAAAAAGTATTTATGTCGTTATATATTTTATTTCTTTATTTGCAGATTTTATCTGTTCTTCTAAAGTCTTTATTTCTTAATCTTTAGAGACTACTTTTGATTTTTCTGCATTTATGTCTTTGCCATTTTCGGCCATAATCTTATCGATTACTTCTTTTTCTACACCCAGTTCTTCTAAAAACTCTCTTTTCATTTCTTTCTCCTTACGTTTTTTATACGAGTGTTACAGTCTCACAGGTTAGCTGAGTTTTAAATCATCCCAGGACAATAAGAACCCCACCCTACCACGATGCTTGGCATCGGGTGGATACCCGGGAACCTTGATACTTGCGTATTAAAAAAATCGCATGATTATCACACGATTAATAGCTATATTTATTTAGTTTTGTAGTATTTTACACAATTAATTCACGATTTAAGATATTAAAAAAGCACCTCTAACAATAACTTGTCAGTGTGCTTATTTAATCTTTTTGCATCAATTTTATTTCTCTTTCTATCAACAAATCGATCTCCTCAGTGGTAAATTCCGATAAATCAACAGGATTATCATTTTCTATGGATTCCCTGTTTTTATATTTTTCATCTAATCTTTTATAGATATCTTTTTCCACTCTATCCACCCTACTTTAGCAAAATCATTCAAAATATTATTATATGTTTCTAATTGATTATACCCCAATTTTTCAAATTTTTTAATACTTAAATCAATTAATTTGGAAGTGAATTCTTTTATAGTTTTATAAACATAAATATCCTCATTGTGACAGATAATTATACCTAATTCATTATTATAGTTTGTAACAAAATCACTTCCACTCAGTAGTAAATTACTTGGATGGTTGTGTATAACAATTTTGTTATTATATTTTCTTCGTGCTTTAACTATACTTTCATTA
>NZ_JBMNPQ010000118.1:0-2899 GCF_050943655.1 Peptoniphilus sp.
GACATATTTTAATAAAAATAATGTAAATGATTTCATGTTATTTCTAATATTTTATTTTTTAGCTATTTGCACCACCTAAAACATTTTTCAAAAAAATTTAAAATAAAAAAGAGAGATGACTTTTTCATCTCCCAAATTTAATTATTAACTTTTTATTTGCGCTAAAAAATAAAATGCGCAAACAACACTATTATTGGTAAAGTTATTAATGTTCTTTCCAAGAATAGTATAAATAAATCAAAAAGTGATACGGGAAGGTTTGTTCCAAGTATTACTGCTCCTGTTTCTGACATATAAAGAAGCTGTGTTACAGATACTGCTGCAATGATAAATTGCGTCATTGGATTTGCAATTTCCGCTGCAAGTATTGATGGAACAACCATGTCTGCAAAGCCAACTACCATAGTAGCACTTGCTGCTTCTGCTTCTGGCACTTGCAATAGTCTAAGAAGTGGCAAGAAAGGTTTCCCCATAATCTCAAAGAAAGGTGTTGCCACTGACACTACAAGAGCAAGTGTGCCCGCTGCCATGATAATAGGAATAACCCCAAGCCATAGAGATAAAACTGTCTTAGCGCCACTTACTAAATATTGTCTTACTCCGCCATTTTCTTCTGCTTTTTTAACTGCAAGTCTAAGTCCCCACTCATGTTTTGTAAATCCTTCTGGAACTAATTCTGGCGTCGCCTTTTTTTCTCCGTTATAATATTCATCCTTCTTAGATGAAAGTGGATAGATTCGCGGCAAAATTAGTGCAGCGACAATTCCCGCTACGGCAACTGCTAAATAAAACTTGCCAAAATAATTTGTCATGTTTACATTTTCTAAAACTACAAGACAAAATGTAATTGATACAGCAGAAAAAGTCGTTGCAATAACTGCTGCTTCTCTTGCTGAATAATATCCCTCTTCGTACTGCTTATTTGTTAGAGTAACGCCAATTGTTCCATCTCCAATCCAAGATGCAACACAGTCTATTGCAGATCTGCCTGGCAAGTTAAAGACAGGTCTCATTATTGATGTCAAAAACACTCCAATGTATTCAAGCAGTCCAAACTCTGTCAAGAATGGTAGGATAAAACCTGCCACTAAAAATATTGTGAATAAACCACAAATCAAATCATATAAAATAAGTCCGCCAGTATCGGGACTATATATTATTTCAGGTCCCACTTCAAAGGCAGTCATAAAGCCTATTGCAAGACCCACAAGCCTTGCGAAAAGCCAAAAGTTAGAAACATCAGATACTTCTTTTAACAATTCATTATTTTCTATCCAATCGGGCTTTTTTATTTTATAAATTATAGCAAGAGAACAGGATATAACTATGCAAATCAAAACCAAAATATAAATTGGAACCACTGAATTTATTCCATTATTTAAAGCTTTTGATATTACTGATACCATTATCGTCGATTCCCCATCTTTTTTGAATGGAGTCATTAATAATAGAACTCCCAAGATCGATGGTATTAGAAATCGCAGTATTCTTGCTGTCTTGATCTTCTCTTTTTTTATATTTTCCATTTAATTCCTTTCTAGTTTCTTAAATGTCTTCTCTGTATAAAGGCATGGACATGCATCTTGGGCCGCCTCTACCTCGTGAAAGTTCGCTTGATGGCATTACATGTAATTTAATTCCATGTTCTTCTAAAAGCTTATTTGTGACACTGTTTCTAGAATAAACTATTACTTCTCCCGGTGCTATTGCAAGTGTGTTCGCTCCGTCATTCCACTGCTCCCTTGCACCTGCGATTGGATCATCTCCACCGCAACGAATTAATGTCACTTTTTCTTTTCCCAAAGCTTCAGCCAAAACTTCATCGAGCTCTTTAGTTTCTTGTTTGATGTCAATATTTCCGCTTTCTCCTTTAGTAAGAGAGTATGCGCATAGTGGTCCTTCTATCTCAGGATGAATAGTGAATTTATCATAATCAACCATAGTAAAGACTGTGTCGAGATGCATAAAGGCTCTCTTGTTTGGAATTTTTAAAGCCAGGATTTTTTTAAATGTTTCATTGTGCTCAAAAATTCTCTCAGCAAGCTTTTCTATAGATGCTGCATCTGTCCTTTCAGATATCCCAATTGCCAAGACTTCTTTTGATAAAACTAAAACATCTCCACCTTCAATTGAAGTAGTTTCTGTCCTGTCGTACCAAAGGGGAATATCTGCATCTTTAAATCTTTTGTGATATTTTAGAATATATTTTGCAAAGATTGTCTCTCTTTGTCTTGTCAAATTGCGCATTCTATTTAGTGAAACACCATAGCCGATATTGGCAATTGGGTCTCTTGTGAAATATAAATTTGGCATGGCATCGACAATAAATGGATTATCAGACTCAACCATGTCACAGAGACTTTCTTTTTTATATTCAGGAAGTTCACTTTTCTTAATTCCTTCCATCATCTTTAAAACCAAATCGAGGTTATTATCAATTCCCATTAAAAGATCTTTTACTAATTTTTTTCTAGTCTTTCCCTCGATGTCTGCCTCTTGAATGAACTCATCTACAAATTCATTTTTTATCTTATCAGAAGTTATAGCTTCTGCAGCAAGTTCTTCTAAGTATAAAACTTCAACGCCACTTTCTTCTAAAATTTTGGCAAAAGCGTCGTGTTCTTCAATTGCTATGTCTAAAAAAGGAATATCATCAAAAAGTAATCTGTCCAAAGAATCAGGAGTTAAGTTATCAATTTCTTTTCCTGGTCTGTGCAAGAGTATTGTCTTTAACTTTCCTATTTCAGAATATACATTTAAAGCTCTTTTATTATTCATTTTATCCACTTCCTTTCTAATAATTATGCAGTACACTAATTTGAATAAAATTTTATCTTTTAAGTAACTAGTTCACACTAATCTTAGCACCGTATAATAGTATAGCATGAATAATATTCTT
>NZ_JBMNPQ010000119.1:0-2810 GCF_050943655.1 Peptoniphilus sp.
TTTAATTTTGATGTTAAATTTACAGGTTTTAGTGTTATAATATTAGATAGTTATTTTTTAAATAATTGGAAGCTTTTAGAAGTTGGTGAGGTTTATTGAGCAATTCGATAGGACTTTTTGACAGCGGAACAGGTGGACTGTCCGTTTTAAAAAATGCTATAAAGAAAATTCATAATAAAAATTTTGTCTATCTTGGGGACACGGGCAGAATGCCTTACGGAGTGAGAAAACCAGAGGAGATACGCGACTTTACCCTTGAGGCAATGGGATTTTTACAAGATAAAGATGTAGATCTATCTGTAATTGCATGTAACACTGCAACAGTTCACGGACTTGAGGCATCTCAGGAAAAATACGACTATCCAATACTTGGAATAATAAGTTGGGGAAGCCTTGACTCAGTTGAGATGACACATAACAGAAAGATTGCCCTTATTGGAACAGAGTCCACAGTAAATAGCAAAGTTTATGACAATACGATAAAAGGACTTGACCCTAGGATTGAAGTTAAATCAATTGCTTGTCAGGACTTGGTACTGCCAATCGAGCGTGGGGAATTTGACGAAGATCACATGGAGAGATTAATCAGAAATCACCTTGAGGAGTTTGGTGACTTTGATTACGACACAATAATTCTAGGCTGCACGCACTTTCCAATTGTAAAAAAATCTTTTAAGAATATTTATAAAAAAGACAACAGAAATGTTAGGATAATCAATCCGGCATATCTATCTATTAAAAAAACAATGGAAATTTTAAATATCGAAGAAGATAATGAGCCTCTTGATGAAAGGACAATTGATTTTTACTTAACAGGCGATATTGATATGTTTAAGCACACACTCGATCAGTATTTGGACCTTAGTGAGTTTAAAGTGAGCTTTAATCATGTGGATGCAAATGATTTAAATAAATACTTAAAGTGAGATGTATAAGATTTTATACATCTTTTTTTATTGCTATATAAAGTTTATTTATTATAAAATATCTGAACAGATTAAACTAATTTAGAGAAGTGCATTGAACCATAAACACTCTAATGTTAGAATAAAATTATAACGTTTTAAAAAGGAGGATATTATGGGATTTGAAACGATTGATGGAATGCTTTCGATAAATATCGACAGCACTATGACGCTTGCTTTTGCTGCCATACTATTGTTAATAGGTTATGCTCTTAAGAAGAAGTTTAAATTCTTGGAAAAATATTGTATTCCAGCGCCTGTAGTTGGTGGATTTTTATTCATGTTCATTACGTGGGCGGGGCATGTGACTAATACTTTTACAGTAAATTTTGAAAATATTTTTCAAGATACCTTTATGCTTGCCTTCTTCACAACAGTAGGTCTTGGAGCAAGTTTTGCACTTTTAAAAAAGGGTGGAAAAGCACTTATAGTTTATTGGTTAATTTGTGGAGTTATTTCAATACTTCAAAACACAATAGGAATTGTTGTATCTAAACTTGTTGACCTAGAGACACCTTATGCACTTTTATCCAGTGCCATCTCAATGATTGGAGGACATGGTGCAGCAATGTCTTACGGCAGGACTTTTGCGAAGATGGGATATGAAACTGCGCCACTTGTTGGAGCGGCTGCAGCCACATTTGGACTTATATCTGCAGTATTAATTGGTGGACCAATTGGCAGAAAATTAATTGAAAAGAATAACTTATCTCCCGACGAAACTGAAGGAGTTTTTGATGACGACATAGAAAGTATCAACTCTTCTTTTGGTGAAAGTTTGACAGAGCTTGATGTAATAAAAAATGTATCAGTAATAATTATTGCAATGGCAATAGGATCAATTATCTCAGGACAAATTAGTAAACTAATAAACATGGACTTCCCAACATATGTTGGAGCGATGTTTGTCGCAGTAATAGTTAGAAATATTAATGAAAAATATGAGATGTACAAGTTTGATTTTGCGTTAGTTGATGGAATAGGAACTGTCATGCTTAACTTATACTTATCTCTTGCGCTTATGACTTTAAAACTTTGGGAACTATCAGGTCTATTAGGTGGAGTATTAATCGTAGTTCTATGCCAAGTAATATTTATTTCACTTGCAGCATACTTCGTTGTATTTAAACTTCTTGGATCAGATTATGACGCGGCAGTAATGTGTGCAGGACTTTGTGGACACACATTGGGAGCAACACCATCTGCAATTGTAAACATGACTGCAGTAAACGAAAAGTATGGAATGAGTAGAAAGGCAATGATGATTGTGCCAATCGTTGGAGCTTTCTTGGTAGATATTATCTATCAGCCTCAGACAATTTTCTTTATAAAGACTTTTGTTGAAGGCGCAAGTAATTTTATTAATTGATGCGTATAACTTAAGTTTTAAAAAATTTAAAAAAATAAAAATAACCCCAGATATTAATCAATTGATTAAACATCTGGGGTCTTATCATGGCCTTAACCTATAATTTTTTTAGCATGCTCAACATATGTGTCGACTGCTTGTTGTAAGAATTTTTTTGTATCTTCGACCATCTCTCCATCCTTGTCGAATAGTTCGTGAATTTTTGCTAGGAATACTTCTGGTTGTTCAAGTGTAATTAAGTTCACATAAGAGAAAGTCTGTCTTATAGCAAGGTTTGATGCCATGCCTCCAAATCCTCCAATGGATGCAGAGAACACTGCAACTGGCTTGCCGTCCCAGTAATTACCCTTAGTGTTTACAGATACAATGTCAATTACATTTTTAAGTGCTGGTGCAACTGATCTATTGTATTCAGGTGTGAAGAAAATATATCCGTCGTAACCCTTTACATCTTCTCTAATTCTTTCGTACTCTTC
>NZ_JBMNPQ010000120.1:0-2688 GCF_050943655.1 Peptoniphilus sp.
GAAAAATACAGTGAGAACAAAATTTTATTAATTAGTGCTTTTTCTTTTGGGATTATACATTTTGTGGATATTTTAACAATAATAAGTGCTGCAATAATTGGATATTATTTAGCAAGAACATTTTTAGAGAGATAATTTATCATAACAAGTGCAATATAAAATAAACTCATAGCTAATGAGCTGTGTTAATATATAAGTGACCAAATAAAACATATTAAAAGGAGCGATTAACTATGAGCTATAACCATCTTACCATAGAAGAAAGATCTTGTATTTATCAATTTTTAAATTTAGGAATGAATATAAGGAAAATTGCACAAGCACTTAAAAGGTCACCTAGTACGATATCTCGAGAAATTAAAAGAAATTCATCTACAATAAAAGCTAGTAGAGGAAGTTATACTAAGTACTTCCCAATAAAGGCAAATGACAAATATATTGATAGAAGGAAGGACTGCCATAGAAAAAGTAATTTTTCTAAAGATGTTATTGATTATTTAACTACAAAGATTAACGAACATTGGTCACCTGAACAAATATCAAATAGAAGCACAGATGTGATTCATCAAATACCATCTACATCAACCATATATAGACTAATACATGCAAAAAAGCTACCAAAAACTAGTATGGAAAATTTGAGAAGAAAAGGAAAATTTAAAAGACCAGCAGAAAAAAGAGGAAAATTCAACGATAAAGGAAGAACTATTAAGAAAAGACCTAAAGAAATATATAAAAGAGAAGAATTAGGTCATTGGGAAGCAGATACAGTAGAATCAGGCAGATTAGATAATAAAAGAAAAAGTAGATATTGTTTCGTAACATTAGCAGAAAGAAAATCAAGATATTATATAGCAGTCCTAGTTGAAAATAGAAAATCGGAAAATGTAACACCAGCAATAATCAATGCATTAAAAGATTTTCCAAAAGAATTAGTAAAAACAATAACATTTGATAGAGGTAAAGAATTTTCAGAATTTGAGCAAATAGAAAAGGAATTAGGATGTAAAACTTATTTTTGTGATCCCTACTGTGCATGGCAAAAAGGCACAAATGAAAATAGTAATGGACTTTTAAGAGAGTTTTATCCTAAAGGTATGGATTTGTCAGAAGTAAATATTGATGAATTAAATTATAACTTAAGTTTAATGAATAATAGACCAAGAAAATGTATAAAATATAAAACACCTAAAGAAGAACTTTTTGGTTTCTTACCATAGGTGTTGCATTTGATTTGACAATTCGTCGAGACAAAAAGATTGTTCTACTCTATTCTTCTTCATTTTATAATTAACATAAGATCAATTTTAATATTTCCTATAATTAAATTTTTAGATCCAGTAGAAATGCTTGGAGAAAAATGGATATTTATATCGTTTTTAATTTTTTTTATAATCTTTTTTATAATATATGTATTAACGAAAATGTTAGGCAATAATTATAGGATAATAAATGATGAGAATTTATAAAATCAAGGAAGTGCTTAGAAACTCTGCGTTTTAATAATTTTATATATTTAACATGCCAAGGAGAAATCCTTGGTTTTTTGTTTGTTGGGATTTAATTAAACTACAAAATCCGTGCAATAAAAAAGTTGCAAGTTTTCTTGCAACTGATGTTAATATTTTGAATATCCGAGTCTTTTTGAAAATTCCATTCCACAGTTTTTTACCGCTTCGATGTATTTTGATTCGTTATCTTTATTTATTCTATCACGCGGAACTACTACTCCAACTGCTCCTAATAGTTCGTTTTTAAAGTTAAATACTGGAGCGCCAATTCCTATGGCATCGGATATATATTCGGAGTCAGATACTGAATACATTTGGTTTCGTATTTCTTTAAGGTCAGATTTTAATTTTTCTTTGTCGACAACCCCGTCTAAATAATTTTCCAATTTTTTACTTAAGTAATAGTCGATGTACTCATCGCTTTGAAAGGCGAGTATTGTCTTTCTTATGGCTCCTTTGTGAAGGGCAATCTCAAGTCCAAAATTTTCTACGATTTTAAGTGAGTGGCTGCCTTCTGCCTTCGATATGACAAGTCCATTGTCGCCTGATTTTATTATTAAGAAAGAGTCTTCAGATGTTTCTTTTGATAGATCTTTTAATATTTCCTTGGATACGGACTGAGGATCGATATATGATGAAGCCTTTATTCCTAGAGGAATAAGTCCTGCGCCCAGGGAGTAGAGATGAGTTCTTTCATTTTTTTCAACATACCCAACTTTTATAAGTGTAGATAGTATTCTGTGTGCTGTGCTAGGTGGTATGTCCACGGTTTCAGATACTTCTGCAATTGTAAGCTCGTGGTCGCTATCTTTTAGTGCCTCCAGAACATTGGCGGCTTTAATTAAACTTTGAATCATTATTTCACCTTCTGATAGAAGTATAACATAAAGTGAGAGACATTTCACCTAAAGAAATAACAGGTGAAATTTGTGACGTCTTCAAAATGTTATTAATATGGGATTTGGGTATAACTCTTAATGTGAAGTATTATTATTTAGCACTTTTTGCTTTACAATTTTTTTACGAATAAAATATTTTTACATTCTGTTCGAAATATAATTTTACTTTTTCCTAAATTTATAAATATATTAGTAAAAACTTATAGTATAAGTTTAGTGAGCTAAAAATCATTTCACAATATAGAATGTGAAAGAAAAGTGAAATTTTTTGCAACAAT
>NZ_JBMNPQ010000121.1:0-2633 GCF_050943655.1 Peptoniphilus sp.
CTATAAAGAAAATAGAATATATCTAGATACTGATTCTGTAAATCATAGAATTTATTCATCTCTTGAGAAAGATAATAAAATAATAGAAGGCATTAATATTTCTACAAATTTAAAAGCAATTAAAAATGAAGTGGAAATTGAAAACCTTGAAGATACTTATATAAGAGATGGAGTAAGTCTATTTAAATATATTTGTTGGTTGAAGAAGAAGGTTAAAGATGCTCCGATTGGAGAGTATGAAGCACAGCTAAAACTAGATGAATTTAGAAGTGAGGATTCTTTATATCTATCTAATTCATTTGGTACTATTTCTGCCTATGGACCTAATGCTGCCATGATGCATTACAGCGCTTCACCAAATAATGAATCAACAATTTATGATAAGGGCCTTTATCTTGTGGATTCAGGTGGCCAATATTATTCTGGGACAACAGATATTACAAGAACTCTTGCAATGGGAAAACTAACTGAAGAGGAGATAAGAGACTACACAGTAACTTTAAAATGCCACTTAAACTTAATGGACTGCATTTTCTTAAAAGGCACAAGTGATATTGCATTAGACGGCATTGCTCGTTACGACATGTGGCAAGCTCACATGGACTATAAATGTGGTACAGGTCATGGTATTGGATTTGTTTTATCAGTTCACGAAGGTCCACAAAGCATTAGAATTTCTAAGACTCCGACTACAATGGAAGTGGGCATGATTGTTTCAAATGAACCAGGAGTTTATAAAGAAGGAAGTCACGGCATTAGAATAGAAAATATTATGCGTGTTGTAGAAGACAGAGAAACAGTTGACTCTGTATTCTATAAATTTAAAACTATTTCTTACTGTCCATTTGAAATTGATGCAATTGATCCATCTCTTTTAAGCGATAGACAACTTGAAGTTTTAAATGAATATCACAAAGAAGTATATAAAAAACTAAGCCCACATTTAAGTGGGGAAGAATTAGATCTTCTTAAACACGAAACTAGAAAGGTAACGAGATAATTTGAAAGACTTGAGAGAAAAACTTGATAAGCTCCCGGATAAGCCGGGAGTTTATATAATGAAAAATGAATTAGATGAAATAATTTATGTAGGCAAAGCTAAATCACTGCGTAAAAGAGTTCGTCAATATTTTGGTTCATATGGAAAGAGCAGCAAAAAAGTTGCGAATATGGTCTCAAAAATTAATGATTTTGAATACATTATAGTAGAAAATGAAGTTGAATCTCTCGTATTAGAGTCAAATCTCATAAAAAATAATTTACCAAAATATAATATTCTGTTAAGAGATGATAAGCAGTATCCATATATTAAAGTTACAACGAACCAAAGATACCCAAGAGTTTTAAAAACGAGACGAATAGAAAAAGATAAAGCTAAATATTTTGGACCTTATCCCGATATATTTGCTGTAAATGATTCATTAGACACCTTTGAGATGATGTATCCTCTTAGGACTTGTAACTTAAATCTAGAAAACGTAGAAGAGAAAAATTATAGACCATGCTTAAATTATTATATTGGAAAATGTATGGGACCTTGCATTGGAAATGTAGATGATGACGAATATAATAAAATGGTGGATGAAGTCTTGAACTTTTTATCCAGTTCTAATGATGAACTAATTAAGAAATTAAATGCAAAAATGTTTGAATATTCTGAAAAAATGGAATATGAAAATGCCGCAGATATTCGAGACAGAATCAAAAATTTAGAATATTTAAAAGAAAGACAGCTTATTTCTGATCCAGAAGCTCGCGATGATAAAGATATTATTGCACTTGCAAAGAGTGTTGATGAAGCACTGGTTCAAATATTTTTCTTTAGAAATGGAAAAATTATTGGCCGCGAACATTATTTAATTAAAGACTACTATAATGACAGTTACGGAGAAATTCTTTCATCTTTTATGAAACAGTTCTACATTGGAGCAAGTTATATTCCAAAGGAGATAATTGTTGAAGATCTTCCAACTGATTTTAATATAATTGAGAAGTGGCTAAGTGAGAGAAGGGGCAATAAAGTAACTATAACTATGCCTGTTAAAGGAAATAAAAAAGAATTAGTTCGAATGGTTAAGCGCAATGCAATAGATATGATAGATAAATATGGAGATAGATATTCCAAACGAGTTGAGGTAAATAAACTTGCACTTGAAGAAATTCAAGATCTCATTCACTTGGATACATTCCCAAATAGAATCGAAGCTTACGATATTTCAAACATATCTGGTGTTGAGTCAGTTGGATCAATGGTTGTATTTGAAAATGGAGACTCTAAAAAAAGCGACTATAGAAAATTTAGAATCAAGACAGTAGTAGGTGCAGATGATTATGGAAGTCATCGCGAAATATTAACGCGAAGATTTAAACGTGGTGTAGATGAAAAAAAATCATTGGTAAAATCTTCATTTTCTAGTTTTCCTGATTTAATTATGATGGATGGTGGAAAGGGACAGGTAAATGTAGCAAAAGAAGTATTAGAAAGCTTTGGACTAGATATACCCGTTTGTGGACTTGTAAAAGATGATTTCCACACTACTCGTGGCATAATATATAATAATGTTGAATATGGTCTTCCAATTGATTCTAGAGGTTATAAGATGATTTATAAAATTCAAGAAGAGATGCACAGG